>NZ_JAAKGN010000003.1:0-97729 GCF_011039295.1 Modestobacter sp. KNN46-3
TCGTCCCGTTGCGCAGCGCCCCGAGCAGCGCGCTCCACCCCTCGGCGACGGCGGGGCTGTGCAGCAGCAGGCGGTCCAGCCCGGACAGCTCTCCCCCGCGCCGTGCCCCCGCGGCCGGCCGAGCAGCCCGGCCCGGAGACCGCGGCCGAGCGGCGCTCGCGTCTGGTCGACAACGCGGTGTACGCCGCCGGACGGCGGATCGCCACGCCCGCATCAGCGGCCGAGAGCCACGAGTGGCTCACCGAGGGCTTCGACGACCGGATGGTCTGGCTCGGGCTGTACCGCCCGGAGCCGGCCGCGCTGGGTGAGCTGGCCGAGCAGTACGGCCTGCCCGACCTCGCGGTCGAGGACGCCATCCACGCGCACCAGCGGCCGAAGTTCGAGCGGTACGGGGACACGCTGTTCGTCGTCCTCAAGGCCGCCCGGTACCTGGACGAGGCCGAGGAGGTGGAGTTCGGCGAGCTGCACCTTTTCCTCGGCAAGGACTTCGCCATCACCGTGCGGCACGCCGAGTCGCCGGACCTCGCCCGGGTGCGCCGCCGGCTGGAGAGCTCGCCGGAGCTGCTGGCCCGCGGCTCGGAGGCGGTGCTGTACGCGATCCTGGACGCCGTCGTCGACGGGTACGCCCCGGTCGTCGCCGGGCTGGACAAGGACATCGATGAGATCGAGGTCGAGGTCTTCCGCGGTGACCCGCAGGTGTCCCGGCGCATCTACGAGCTGTCCCAGGAGGTCCTGGACTTCCAGCGGGCGGTCCAGCCGCTGACCGGCATCCTCGCCGCGATCACCGCCGGGTTCGAGAAGTACGGCGTCGACGAGGAGCTGCGCAGCCACCTGCGGGACGTCGCCGACCACGTCACCTCGACCACCGAGCGGGTCGAGGGCTTCCGGCTGCAGCTGCGCGACATCCTCACCGTGAACGCCACGCTGGTCGCCCAGCGGCAGAACGAGGAGATGAAGACCCTCACCGAGACCAGCCTCGCCCAGGGCGAGGAGGTCAAGAAGATCTCCGCGTGGGCCGCCATCCTCTTCGCCCCCAGCCTCGTGGGCGGGGTCTACGGGATGAACTTCGAGAGCATGCCGGAGACCGAGTGGCAGTACGGCTACCCGTTCGCCGTCGTGCTGATGTTCATGGTCAGCCTCACGCTGTACGTGATCTTCAAGCGCCGCGACTGGATCTGAGGGTCACGGCGAGGGCGCTGCGGTCGGCTCGACGACGAGGTCGATGACGGCGAGCCGGAACGGGTTCACCGTGCCGAACCCGGCCGCCTGCTCGGCATCGTCGACGGGGGCGAAGTCGCGGATCAGGCTGCGCTTGACCGCGAAGACCGCATCGGCGTCCAGGTACGGGCTGCCGTCGACGAAGACGTGCGTGGTCACCGGCACGAACCCCGGCGCATCGGCGATGAAGTGCACGTGCGCCGGGCGGAACGGCGGCCGGTCGGTCGCCGCGAGCAGCTCGCCGACCGGGCCGTCGGTGGGGATCGGGTAGTGCGCCGGGACGGTGGTGCGGAACCAGAACCGGCCCTCCTCGTCGGTGGTGAACAGGCCGCGACCGTTGCCCGCCGGCTGCACGTCGGGCTGCTGGACGTCGTAGAACCCGTTCCCGTCGGCCTGCCACACGTCGACGCTCGCCCCGCGCACCGGCTCGCCGGCGACCGAGAGCACCCGGCCGGTGATGACGCACGGCTGGTCGCCGCCCAGCTCGTCGATCGAGTCGCCGTTGCGACGAGGTGGCGAGACGGTCATGTGGAAGGGGCCGAGGACGGTCGCCTCCGTGGCCCCGCCGACCTTGCGGTGGTTGATGTTCTCCACCAGCGACGAGATCCCGAGGACGTCGGAGAGCAGCACGAACTCCTGCCGCACGTCGTCGCAGGTCTGCCCGGTGCGGGTGAGGAAGTCGATCGCGTGCTCCCACTCGGCGAGCGTCGGTTCCACCTCCCGGATCGCGGTGTGCAGCCCGCGCACGAGCGCGCCCAGCACGTCCCGCAGCCGGCTGTCCGGCGTCGCGGCGAAGCTGGCGACGACGGCGTCGGTGATCGTGTGCTCGTCGATGTCGGCGGTGACGTCGTCGGTCATGCGCTGCCCCCTGGCGGGTCGAGCGGGACCACCGGCAGCTGGAGCGCCGACGGCCCGGCGGTGACGTGCTGGACGGTGTGCAGTGTCGTCCGCGAGCCGCGTCAGGGTGGGGCGCGCGCTCGGGAACACCTCGGGGACGTGTGCCGTTATGCTGGCCGTACAACTACACAGGGGGGCGATTGGTCTCGACTGCGGTCGTCTGACCAGGGGAAGCGAGCCGAGGAAGGCAACGATGATCTCGTTAACCATCCGTTGCAAAAAACACAAGCGCCGATTCCAATCAGCGCGACTTCGCTCTCGCTGCCTAACAGCAGCTAGGCGAGTCTGTCAGCCCGGGTTCGTCATCGGCCCGGATCCTGGCATCAGCTAGATGACTCACCGCACGCACCGGTCGCGGGTGCGTGTGGGACACCAAACAGCGACTGGGCCCGTCATCCCGACTCGTTCGTGAGATCGGGAGGGCCGAGCAGAGGCAGAGCGAACTGCGCTCGGAGAAGCCCTGGTGATGCGTCGCAGGACGCGGGTTCGATTCCCGCCGCCTCCACCACAGGATCGTCCTCGACGAGCTGGTCCGGTTCCGGGTCCGCCGCTCGAGGAGCATCCGCTGGTGAAGCCCCCGTTCCACCACGTAGGGCCCGGTCACTCGACCGGGCCCTTCGTGCGTCCGGTGCCGGTGCCCGCGCTGGGGAGCTCAGGCCGACGGTTCCTGGACGACGGTCATGAACAGCGGTGAGCGCGTCTCCGTGTCGGTCAGCACGAGGAGGAAGGGTCGGTCGAACGACACGACCGCCGACGGGGGTGCCGCCGCCGCCTCCTCGACCACCACGGCCGTGGCAGCGGCCGCTTCGGTGCCGTCCTCGTCCACGTCGAGGAACGCCTGCTGCACGACCTCCGAGATGGCCAGACCGTCCCGGCCGAGGCCGGAGTAGTCACCACCCTCGACCGGCAGCCCCATCGCGGCCAGCACGTCCAGCAGCTGGTGCGACTGCTCGAGCTCCAGCCGTGGCAGCTGCACGCCCACCTCCGCCGACTCGGCGGCCTGCAGGTCGGTCAGGGTGGCGGCGTCGACGGTGCACGGGTCGGTGCCCTCGGGTGGCAGGACGGCGACGGCGCTGAGCGTTCCGTCGCGGTAGGCCAGCTCGACCGCCTGCCAGCCGTCCGCGGCGCGGGAGGCGCCCGTCGCGCCGCTCATCATCTCGACGGTCACCTCACCGGACGGCGCAGCGAACGGAGCCGGCCGGGTGTCGGTGAAGGGGATCGCCCACCTGGCCGTCAGGTGCAGGGCATTGGTCAGCACGGCGACGGTGTTCGGTTTCAGCGGCTCGGGCAGGAGCTCCTCGATGACCCCGCGGGTGTCCTCCTCGACCGTCGCGTTGATCCGGTCGGTTGCCCCACCCGGGTCGCCGGCGAAGTCCAGTGCCAGCACGTCGGCGTCGAAGCCCGTCGCGATGTCGTCCAGGTAGTCGGGGTCGGGCTCCATGCCGTCGGCGATCCAGAGGCGGTTGCTCATCTGCAGGGAGTCCGGCGCATCGTCGTCCTCGAGATCGCCCTCGTGGCGGAGGCCGTCGAGTGCGCCGGTGTGGTCGCGGAACGCCGCGACGAGGTCGGGGGACCACTCCGGCAGGTGCAAGACGCTGCGGACGGCCTCCGCCGTCTGCCCGCGGCTGGCGGGGTACAGCAGGCTCAGTGCCCCGGCTGCCGAGGTCGGGGACAGCAGCACGGTCTGGTCAGGGGTGCGCACGCAGACCTCGTGCAGCAGGTCGACGCCGAACGCGGTCTGTGCCTCGGCGACGTCGTCCGCCGTCAGCGTGCCCACCTGCACCGGGACGACCTGCCCGCGGTGGCCGAGGGGATCAGTGCCGGCCGTGGCGCAGGCGGTCAGCGCCGCCGCCGAGCCGGCCGCGACGGCGAGGACCCGTCCCCGACTGCACCTGGCCACCGCGTCCCTCCTCCCCGCTGTCACCCGCGTCACGGACGGGGTCAGCATGACCGTGCAGAGCCGTGCCGGTACAGGACCGCGCTGCCTTCGTGCTGCTCCCGTGACCTGGGAGGGCGCCGGGACGATGCCGCCGAAGCGCCGGGGCCTGACATCCTCTCCTCGGCGGATCACGACACAGGAGGTCGCATGAGCACGACGGCGGGGCGGGCCACGGAGCAGCCCGACGAGGAGGAGCGCCGCGGCGGGTTCAGCTCCAGGCGCGTCTTCATCCTGGCGGCGATCGGGTCGGCGGTCGGGCTCGGCAACATCTGGCGGTTCCCCTACGTCGCCTACGAGAACGGCGGCGGCGCCTTCCTGCTGCCCTACCTGATCGCGCTGCTGACCGCCGGCATCCCCTTCCTGCTGCTCGACTACGCGATCGGCCACCGCCACCGCGGTTCCGCACCGCTCTCCTTCGCCCGGCTGCGCCGCGGCACCGAGGGGCTCGGCTGGTGGCAGGTGGGCATCTGCTTCGTCATCGCCGTCTACTACGCCGCGGTCATCGCGTGGGCGCTGCGGTACACCTTCTTCTCCCTCGACCTGGCCTGGGGCGACGACCCCGAGGGCTTCTTCTTCGGCGAGTTCCTCCAGGCCGGCGACGTCCGGGTCACCGCCGACGTGGTGCCCGGGGTGCTCGTGCCCCTCGCCCTGGTCTGGCTGGCCGTCCTGGTGGTCATGGCGCTCGGCGTCCAGCGCGGCATCGGCCTGACCTCGCTGGTCTTCATCCCGGTGCTGGTGCTCGCCTTCGTCGCCCTCGTGGTGCAGGCGCTGCTGCTGCCGGGCGCAGGGGCCGGCCTCGACGCGCTGTTCGCGCCCGACTGGTCGGCGCTGACCTCGCCCTCGGTCTGGGCCGCCGCGTTCGGCCAGATCTTCTTCTCGCTGTCGGTCGGCTTCGGCATCATGATCACGTACGCCTCCTACGTCCGCCGCCGCGAGGACATGGTCGGCTCCGGCCTCGTCGTGGGCTTCTCGAACTCCGGTTTCGAGCTGCTCGCCGGCATCGGGGTGTTCGCCGCCCTGGGCTTCATGGCCCAGGCCAACGGACAGGCGGTCGACGAGGTCGCCAGCGGCGGGATCGGCCTGGCCTTCATCGCCTTCCCGGCGATCATCAGCGAGGCCCCGGCCGGCGCCCTCCTCGGCGTCCTGTTCTTCGGGGCGCTGGTCATCGCCGGCATCACCTCGCTGATCAGCGTGATCGAGGTGGTGATCTCCGCGGTCCGCGACAAGCTCGACACCGGCCGGCTCACCGCGACCCTCGCGGTCGGCGTCCCCGCCGCGGTGCTGAGCCTGGTGCTCTTCAGCACGACGAGCGGCATCTACGTGCTCGACGTCGTCGACCACTTCGTCAACCAGTACGGCATCCTCGTCGTGGCGCTGGTCAGCATGCTGGTCGTCTCCTGGGTGGTGCGGGCCCTGCCGGGTCTCGGCGCGCACCTCAACGTCCACGGCCGTCCCCGGGTCGGCACCGGCTGGCGCCTGCTGACGAGCGTCGTCGCCCCGGTCGGCCTGGCCGTCGTGCTCGTCCTCGCGCTGCGGGACGACCTCGCCGCGCGCTACGAGGACTACCCCGCCTGGCTCCTGCTGGTTCTCGGCTGGGCGCTGGTCGTGGCGCTCCCGCTCCTCGGCTTCCTGCTGGCCCGGCTGCCGTGGCGCGCCGGGACGCACCTGGACGGACCACCACCCGGCTCCGATCCGGCCGCGCCGCTGCACGCGCCCGCCACCACGGACCCGACCCCGCACGACCGCCCGCAGGACGACGGAGGACCCCGATGAGCACGCCAGCGATCGTGATGATGGTGGTGGCGATGGTCGTGATCTGGGGCGGCCTCGCCCTGGCCGTCGCCAGCCTGCTGCGCCACGGCGCCGTCGAGGAGCGCACCGAGGGGCCGCGCCGGGACCTCTGACCAGCGAGGGACGGCGTGCGCGGGGGTGTCGGCCGGAGCGGGTCCACCCCGGCGGTCAGCGCACGCCGTCCGCCGTCCGGCTAGAGCTCGGCGCGGAGCAGCTCGGCAGCTCGGGCCAGGGAGCGCATCTTCCCCGCCGCCGACTCCCGCGGCAGGTACTTCAGCCCGCAGTCGCTGGACAGCACGAGCGTGTCGACGTCGACGTGGTCCAGCGCGCGTCGCACCCGGTCCGCGACCGTCTCCGGGGTCTCCACCTCCGGCGTGGAGAGGTCCAGCACGCCGAGCGCGACGCCCTTGCCGCGCAGCGGGCGCAGGGTCGCCGGGTCCAGGTGCGACTGCGCCGTCTCGATCGAGATCGCCGCGGCCGGCACGTCGGCCAGCTGCGGCAGCACCGAGTAGCCCTCGGGCCGGTCGGCGACCATCGCCGCGTAGCCGAAGCAGACGTGCACGTGCACCGGCCCGGGGGCGTCGGCCAGCGCGGCGCTGAGCACCTCGACTCCGTAGCGACGGGCGACCTCGGGACGGGCCTGCAGCCACGGCTCGTCCAGCTGCACGATGTCGGCGCCGGCGGCGAACAGGTCGGCGATCTCCGCGCGCACGACCTCGGCGTAGGCCAGCGCCAGGGCCCGGTCGTCGCCGTAGTGGTCGTCCTGCGCCTGCTGGGCCATGGTGAACGGACCGGGCACGGTGATCTTCACGGCCCGGTCGGTCTGCGCGCGCAGGAACCGGACGTCGTCCACCTGCACCGGCCCCGGACGGCGGATCTCACCCACCACCCGCGGGGCCGGGATGTCGATGCCCGAGCGGTTCCGCACCGACCCGGGGTGGTCCAGGTCCAGGCCCTCGAGCGCGGTGGCGAAGTGGTTGGAGTACGACTCGCGCCGGATCTCGCCGTCGCCGACGATGTCCAGCCCGGCCTGCTCCTGCGCCCGGATGGTGGCCAGCGTGGCGTCGTCCTGGGCCTCCTGCAGGAACTCCGGGGGCACGCGCCACAGCTCCCTGGCCCGGACCCGCGGCGGGAACTGGTGCCCGAGCCGGTCACGGTCGATGAGCCAGTCGGGCTGGGGGAGGCTGCCGACGACGGTGGTGGGCAGCGGCGGGAGCGGGGCTGGCATCTGTTCCTCCTGAGGACGCGAACGGCCCCGATCCTCCACGCCGCGTGCGAGGCGACCGGTCACCGGGACCCGGCGGCGACCTCGGCCCGTCGTTTCGGCCGCCGGGCATCGGGCACCCGGGGAACGTGACTGGACGGGACGTGCCCCAGTGAGCGTGCGGAGTCGGCTGGAAGGCGCCCTGGGGGCGGTCGAGCGCTGGCAGCTGCTGGACGCCCCGGGCTACCAGGTCGAACACGGCGTCGCACTGACGTACCTGCTCACCGGCCGGTACGCCCGGCCGCTCCAGGACCTGCTGCACGGCGTCTGGCTCGGCCACCCGCTGCACCCCGCCCTGGTCACCGTGCCGGTCGGCGCCTGGACCGCGGCGTCGGTGCTCGACGGCCTCGACGCCACCGGCCGCGGGGGACCGGGGGCCGGGCCGGCCGCCCGTACCGTGGTCGGCGTCGGCGTGGCCGGTGCGGTGGCCTCCGCGGCGACCGGGTTCACCGACTGGCAGCACGCCCACGACGGCGCCCGGCGGGTCGGCCTGGTGCACGCGGGCCTGAACAGCACCGCCCTCGCGCTCTACGTGTGGTCCTTCGCCGACCGGGGACGGGGCCGCGCGGTGCGGGCCCGGGTCACCGCGGCCGCCGGCCTCACGCTCACGCTGGCGAGCAGCTGGCTGGGCGGAGCGCTGTCCTACCGCCACGGGCTCGGCACCGACCACGCCCAGCGCAGCCCCGAGCCGCGCCGGTTCACGCCCGTGCTCGCGGAGGCCGACCTTGTCGACGGCACACCGGTCGGGGCCGACGTGGACGGCGTGCCGGTGGTGCTGGTCGCCCAGGACGGCGAGGTCCACGCCGTGGGCGGCATCTGCCCGCACCAGGGGGGCCCGCTCGGGGAGGGCTGGCTGCACCGCGGTGAACTGGTCTGCCCGTGGCACGGGTCCCGCTTCGACCTGGCCACCGGCGAGCCGGCGCAGGGCCCGTCGACCGCGCCGCTGCCGTGCTTCGAGACCCGGGTTCGCGGAGGCCAGGTCGAGGTACGGCGCCGGGCGCACTGGCGCGGCCCCACTGCGACGACGACCGTCGAGGAGGCGTCCCGATGAAGGCCGACGAGGTGCTGATCGCCCACCACGACGTGCTGCGAGGGCTGCTGCGGCAGCTGGCGGAGACGACCGACGGCCAGGTCGCGGATCGCCGGCGGCTGCGCGACGACCTGCTGCGCGAGCTGGAGGTGCACACCCAGATCGAGGACGAGCTGTTCTACCCCGCCGTCCGGGACGTCTCCCCGCTGCTCTCGGTGGCTCACGCCGAGCACCGCCAGATCGACGACCAGCTCGCCACCGTCATGCGCACGTCCCTGGACGACCCGGAGTTCGTCACCGAGGTGCGCATGCTCGAGTCGACGCTGCGCCACCACACCTTCGAGGAGGAGCAGCGGATGTTCCCCCAGGCGCACGCCCTCGGCGGGGAGCGGCTGGAGGAGCTCGGTCGCCAGCTGCAGGAACGGCAGGACGAGCTCGGCCGGTCGGGCGCGATGCGGCTGATCGTGCGGCTGAAGCGGATGACGCTGAAGCTGGTCTGACCCGCCCGGGGTACAGCAGGCTGTACTCCTGGGCCGGTTCGCTGTCCCCGGCCGGTGCCGGGCCCTACCGTCTGCAGCCGTGGGGACGACGGGGAAGCAGCGCGCGGGCGCTGCGCGGGGCCCCCTGGCGCGTTCCGCCGGCCGCAGCCTCGTCGCGCTGGAGCAGTTGCCGGGTGCGCTGGGCACCGCGTTGCTGGCGCTGGGCGTGCTGCTGTTCCTGCTGGTCGCCGTGGTCACCAGCGTGGTCGGGGTCGGGCTGCTCGCGCTGCCCGCCGGGCTGCGTGGCGCGCACGCCGTCGCCGAGCGGGAACGGGCCCGGCTCGGCCGCTGGGGCCCGGAGGTCGTCGGCCCGCCGCCACCGCCGCGGCAGCTCCGCGACGCCGCCGCCGACCCGGCCACCCGGCGCGAGCTCCGTTGGCTCGCCGGACACGCGACGGCCGGCCTGCTGCTGTCGGCGGTCGGACTGCTGCTGCCGATCTACGCCGTCCGCGAGCTGACCTTCCCGCTGTGGTGGCAGCTGCTCCCCGACGACCAGGCCACCGATGCGCTCACCTTCTGGGTCGTGGAGGACTGGGCCGGCGTCGCCCCGGTGGTGGCGATCGGCGTCGGCTGGGCGCTGCTCACCGTCGTCCTCACCCCGCCGGTCGCCGAGCTGCTCGCCCGGCGCGGACGCCGGTTGCTCGCCGCGGACGCCGGCGCCGACCTCTCGCTGCGGGTCGCGCAGCTGACCGCCACCCGCGCCGCCGCCCTGGACGCGCACGCCACCGAGCTGCGCCGGATCGAGCGCTCGCTGCACGACGGCACGCAGAACCGGCTGGTCGGCGTCACCGTGCTGCTCGGTGCCGCGCGGCGGGCCGTGCTCCGGGACCCGGCGGCCGCCGAGGAGATCCTCGAGCGGGCGCAGGACGCCGCCGAGCAGGCGCTGGCCGAGTTGCGGTCGGTGGCCCGCGGCATCCTGCCGCCGGTGCTGGAGGACCGCGGCCTTGCCGGGGCGCTCACCGGGTTGGCCGCGACCTCCGCCGTGCCGTGCCAGGTGGACGTCGACGTGCCGGTCCGCTGCGCCGCCTCCGTCGAGGCCACCGCCTACTTCGCCGTCGCCGAGGCGCTGACCAACGTGTCCCGGCACAGCAGGGCCGGCCGGGCCGCCGTCGAGGTGCGGCTGCGCGAGCAGCGGCTGTGCGTCCGCGTCACCGACGACGGCGCCGGTGGCGCCGTCGAGGGCGGCGGCTCCGGGCTGGTCGGCATCCGCCGCCGCGTCGAGGCGCACGACGGCACCCTCACCCTGACCAGCCCGCCCGGCGGGCCGACCACCCTCACCGTGGAGCTGCCGTGCGGATCGTGATCGCCGAGGACGACGCGCTGCTGCGCGAGGGCCTGGCCCTGCTGCTGCGTGCCGAGTCGCTGGACGTGGTGGCGACCGCGGGGGGCCCGGCGGAGTTCCTCACCGCGCTGGACGAGCACCGGCCCGACGTCGCGATCGTCGACGTCCGGATGCCCCCGACGCACACCGACGAGGGGATCGTGGCCGCCGTCGAGGCGCGCCGCCGCCGGCCGGACCTCGCCGTCCTGGTGCTCTCGGCGCACGTGGAGCAGGCGTTCGCCACCGACCTGCTCGCCGGCGGCGCCGCCCGGCTGGGCTACCTGCTCAAGGAGCGGGTCGGCCGGGTGGAGGAGTTCCTGGGTGCTCTGCACCGGGTGGCCGCGGGCGGCACGGCGATCGACCCGGAGGTGGTCGCCCAGCTGTTCGCCCGCACCCGCACCGACACCCGGCTGGAGCGGCTCAGCCCGCGGGAACGGGAGGTGCTGGCGCTGATGGCCGAGGGGCTGGGCAACACCGCGATCGGGGAGCGGCTGGTGGTCACCGACGGCGCGGTGCACAAGCACATCCGCAGCATCTTCGCCAAGCTCGACCTGCCCCCCGACGACCGCGCCGACCGCCGGGTGACCGCGGTGCTCCGCTACCTGGAGGACGTCCGCCGCCGCGCGTAGCGCATCCTCCCCAAGCGCGCATCGGGACATGCGGGTGCGCGCCGGGCACGGCTCAGGCGACGGCTCGCAGCAGCGCCTGCCCGGCGGCACCCAGCGGGAGGACGAGCAGCAGCCAGGCCATGGCGGTGCCGATGCCCCGACCAGGCGCTCGGATCTCTCGTGCCGCCCGCGCAGCGGCTCCCAGGGCCACCACGAGCAGAGCCCCGAGGGTGCAGAAGACGACGGCGTCGCCGACGTAGTGCAGGTAGACCCCGTAGCCGATGGCGCCTTCGGAGAGGAACACCCCGCCCACGAGCGCCGCGCTCAGCCCCGCCCAGCGCAGCGACCGCGCCCGACGCCAGCACCACCCCGCCGCGCCGAACACCGGACCGCCGACCAGGCCGGTGGCCACCCACAACACGACCATGGTCGGGTTGACGTCGAAGTCACGCGCCATGGACGTGAGGTAGTACCCGCCGACCTCGCCGAGGCAGACGAGCACCCCGGCGACGGCAGCGACCCACGACCGCCTGGTCAGCGCACCGACGGCGAAGGCGGGGGCGACCCAGGGACTGATTGCGTTGGCGAGCCCGGAGAAGGGCGAGGGCAGGACCGTCTGCAGGCCGGACGTCGCCGCTCCCCATGCCAGGCCGATCAGCACGGCCAGGCCGAGCGCCACCGGGGCACCCAGGCCAGGTCGCCGCTCCTCACGGGGCGCGAGGTGGGAACCGCCACCGTCGACCCGGTCATGGGCGACGTCGAGCGGACGGTCGGGGATGGCCTGCAGAGCCTCGGATGAGGCGGCGGCAGCGGGAACGGGAGTGCTCACCGGCGAACCCTGACACGCAGCAGGTCACCCGCGGATCAGCCCACGGAAGGACATCGGCGAACACTCCCCATCCTCAGGTCGGACGGGCTGTCGATCCGGCACCCCCCGTTCCGTGCCGACCTCAGCGAGCGGGACACCTAGGCGTCCCGGCGGCGCAGTGCCCACCGGGCGCCGAGCACCGCCGCCGCGGCCCACAGGGTCAGCACGGCGAGCCCGGTGACCGGTCCGAAGGCGTCGATCGGGCGGGCGTGCAGCCGGAGGGCGACCTGGCCGGCGCGGTCGGGCAGCCAGACCGCGACGCGCTGCAGCACCGGCACCAGCTCGAGCAGCGGCGAGACCAGGAAGAAGAACGGGATCACCAGCCCGAGGGCGATGGTCTGGTCGCGCATCATCATCGCCACGCCCATGCAGACCACGGCCAGCAGCGTCGGGTACAGCGCTGCCGCCACGGTCGGCCGGGCGAGCTCGGACAGGGTGACCCCGGCCGGCCCGAGCAGGGCCTGGGTGACCACCACGGTGACCAGCGCGGTGACCGCAGCGGTGGCGAGCACCAGGGCGGCGCCCACCGCCACCTTGCTCGCCAGGAACACCCCGCGCCGGGGGACGGCGACCAGCGAGTCGTGCACGGTCTGCCGGCCGTACTCCCCGGCGGTCAGCAGCACCGCGAGCACGATGACGGCCACCTGCCCGAAGTTCAGGCCGTAGAAGGCGAGCAGGCCGGCGTCGTACCCGGGTTCGGCGGCCTGGAGGTCACCGATCGCACCGACCACGGCGGCGCTGATGCCGGCGACGGCCACGGCGAAGCCGGCCAGGCACAGCCAGGTGGACCGCAGCGTCGTCGCCTTGACCCACTCGGCGTGCAGGGCGGCGATCACGTCTCGGCCCCGCTGGTGAGGGCCAGGAAGGCGTCCTCCAGCGACCGGCGGTCGGTCCCCGGCGCGGAGTGCTCGGCGAGGAAGTCGGGCAGCGGGGTGTCGGCCAGCAGCCGGCCGCGGCTGATCACGAGCAGGTGGTCGGCGGTCTGCTCGACCTCGCTCATCAGGTGGCTGGAGACGACGACCGTGCGGCCCTCGGCAGCCAGCCGCCGCAGCGAGGTGCGCAGCCACCGGATGCCCTCGGCGTCCAGGCCGTTGACCGGTTCGTCCAGCAGCAGCACCGACGGGTCCCCGAGCAGGGCCGCGGCCAGGCCGAGCCGCTGGCGCATGCCCAACGAGAACCCGCGCACCCGCCGGTCGGCGACGGCGGTCAGGTCGACCAGCTCGAGGACCTCGTCGATCCGGTGGCCGGGGACGCGGTTGCTCGCGGCGAGCCAGCGCAGGTGTGCCCGGGCGGTGCGGCCGGGGTGGGGTGCGCTGCTGTCGAGCAGTGAGCCCACGGTCCGCAGCGGGTCGCGCAGCTCGGCGTAGTGCTGACCGTCGATGCGGGCTGTGCCGGCGGTCGGCCGGTCCAGCCCGAGCAGCATCCGCAGCGTGGTCGACTTCCCGGCCCCGTTCGCCCCCAGGAAGGCGGTGACCACGCCCGGGGGCACGTCGAAGGTCAGCCCGGCCACCGCGGTCACCGGGCCGTAACGCTTGGTCAGTCCACGCACCTCGATCACGTCCCGCTCCCGTCGTCCGGCATGCGTCCACGCTGGCCGACCCGGCGCCCCGGCACCTCCACCGCACGGTCCGTCCGGCTCCCTCTCCAGCGGGAGGCCGCGGGCGGCCGGGAGACGGGATCATGGCCGCGTGCACAGCGTGCTGCGACCGGTGACCAGCAGGACGACGTGGACGCGCGTCCTGCACCTGGCGGTCGGGCTGTGGGTCGCGGCCGCCTGCGCGATGGTCTGGCCGGGCCTGGAGGACACCTCACCCGCCACGCTGGCCGGGCTCGCGCTGGCCCCGCTGCCGCTCCTGGCGCTGCTGGCCGCCGTCCCGGTGGTGCGGCGCAGCGAGGGCGTCCAGGCGCGCGCCCTGGTGCTGCCCGGCGACGACGACGTCACGGTCGAGCCGTCGCGCAGTTGGTCGGACCGGGCCCGGCTGCTGGGCTGGCTGGTCGTGCGGGTCGAGCTCGGCGTGCTGGCCGGTCAGCTGGCGGCGGTCGGCGTGGCCGCCGCCTGGTCCCTGCTGGGCCTCCCGTCGGCACGGTGGCCCGCGGCGAGCGTCCCGGGCTGGGTCGGCCTGCCGCTCGCACTGCTGCTGGTGATCGCGCTGGTGTACGCCCTGGCCGCCCTCGGCGCGCTGCTCGCCGCGGCCGCCCGGCACCTGCTGCACCCCTCGGCGGCCGAGCGGCTGGCCGCGCAGCGGGCCCGCACCGAGCGGCTGCTGGAGCGCACCCGGCTGGCCGCCGAGCTGCACGACTCGATCGGGCACGCGCTGACGGTCACGCTGCTCCAGGCCGGCGCAGCGCGGGAGGTCGCCGGCCGTGACCCTGCCTTCGTCGACGGCGCGCTCCGCGCCATCGAGGACTGCGCCCGGCAGGCTGCCGACGACCTGGAACGGGTGCTCGGCCTGCTGCGCGACACCACCCGCCCGCCTGTCGCGGCGCCCACGCTGGCCGACCTCGAC
Source organism: Modestobacter sp. KNN46-3 (assembly GCF_011039295.1). Taxonomy (NCBI): domain Bacteria; kingdom Bacillati; phylum Actinomycetota; class Actinomycetes; order Geodermatophilales; family Geodermatophilaceae; genus Modestobacter; species Modestobacter sp. KNN46-3. The sequence goes on from NZ_JAAKGN010000003.1 coordinate 13,983, forward strand.
CGGCTGGTGCGCTCGGCCGAGGCCGCCGGGGCGCAGGTCGACCTGCACGTCACGGGCCGGGTGGCCGACCTGCCGGGGCAGCTCTCGGAGGAGGGGTACCGGATCGTGCAGGAGGCGCTCACCAACGCGCTGCGGCACGCCGGCCCGGTGCCGGTGCGGCTGCAGGTCGAGGTGGGCGGCGGGGGACTGGTGGTCGACGTCCGCAACCCGGTCCCGGCGGCGCTGCCCGCGACGGCCGGCATCGGCAGCGGGGTGCCCGGCCTGCAACACCGGGTCGCGGCGCTCGGTGGCACCGCGGAGGCCGGTCGGGTCGACGGCGGCTGGCGGGTCGCCGTCCGGTTGCCGGTGCCGGGATGACGATCCGGGTGCTGCTGGTCGACGACGAGGAGCTGGTGCGCAGCGGCCTGCGCACGATCCTCGACGCGCAGGAGGACGTCGAGGTGGTCGGGGAGGTCGCGGACGGAGCCGTGGTCGGGCCGGCGGTGGCGCGGTCGTGCCCGGACGTCGTCGTCCTGGACATCCGGATGCCGCTGGTCGACGGCATCGAGGCGACCCGCACGCTGCGCCGACGCCATCCCACCGCCCCGCGCGTCCTGGTGCTGACCACCTTCGCCGACGACGAGAACGTGGTCGCGGCCCTGCACGCCGGCGCCGACGGGTTCCTCCCCAAGCGCGCGCGGCCGGCCGAGATCGTGGACGCCGTGCGGGTCGTCGCCCGGGGCGAGAGCCTGCTGTTCCCGGCCGCGATCCGCTCCCTCGCTGCCCGGCACGCGGGCGGGGGCACGGCCCGAGGTGCGGCGCGGGTGGCGTTGACCGATCGAGAGGCGGACGTGCTGCGGCTGATGGCGCACGGGCTGAGCAACGGTGAGATCGCCACCGAGCTGTTCCTCGGCCTGCAGACCGTCAAGACCCACGTCAGCAGCCTGTTGCGCAAGCTGGGCGCCCGGGACCGCACGCAGGCCGTGATCGCTGCCTACGAGTCGGGGCTGGTGCCGCTGCGCTGAGGACCCCGGCTGCGCACGACGGCGCAGCCGGGGTCGTCGTTCACCCGCAGACGGCGGCGTCGACGACGTCCTCGACGTGCACGATCTGCTCCAGCTCGGTGGGCAGCGCGGTGACCGCGACGACCGCGCCGCGCCCGTCCTCGGTGACCGCGCTGCGGGTCTCGTAGCCGGGGATGTCACCGCCGTGGGTCCAGGCGGTGCCGCCGCAGCTGAGCGTGAAGGTCTGCAGCCCCAGGCCGTAGGCCTCGTCGCCACTGGCGGCCGAGCCGGGCGCCGGCACCGTCGACTGCATCTCGGCGAGCATCGCCGGGCCGAGCAGCTCGCCGTCGACCAGGGCGGTGAAGAACTCGAGCAGGTCGCCGGGGCTGGCGACCAGCTGCCCGGCGGCCCAGCCGAAGGACGGGTCCTGCACGGTGACGTCGGCCTGCTCGGCCCCCGGCTCGGGTGCGTAGTAGCCGTGCGGGTGGGCGCCGCGGAGCTCCTGCTCGCCCTCGTGCGGCCAGTAGGTGTCGTCCAGGTCGAGCGGCTCGACCACCCGGGTGGTGATCTCCTCGCCGATGGGCCGTCCGGTGACCTCCTGGACGAGCAGTCCGGCCAGCACGTAGTTGGTGTTGCTGTACTCCCAGCCGGCGTCGGGGGCGAAGGAGGCCGGGCGGGCCAGTGCGATGTCGAGCAGCTGGTGCGGCTCGACGTAGCGGTGCTGCACCGCGAGGTAGTCGGCCACCACGACGTCGTCGTAGTCGGGCAGGCCACTGGTGTGCTGCAGCAGCTGGCGCACGGTGATGGCGTTGCCGTCGCCGCCGGGGCCGCGGACCAGGCCGGGCAGGTACTGCTCGATCGGGGCGTCCAGATCGACGAGCCCCTCCTCGACCAGCTGCAGGACGACGGTGGCGACGAAGGTCTTGGTGTTGCTGGCGATCCGCACCTCGCCGTCGACCGGCACCGGCTCGCCGGTGGTCAGGTCGCCGACCCCGGCGGTGAGGTGGTGCACCCGGCCGCCGGGGCCGCGGACGGCGGCGAGCGCGCCGGGGAAGCCGTCGTCGGCGACGAGCCCGTCCAGCTCGTCCTGCAGGGCGTGCGCCGGCCGGGCGGCATCGGCCGCTGCGTCGTCCGGGCTCAGCAGGCCGGTGGTGCCGGCGGCGGTCACCGTGGCGGCGGCGACCAGCAGCGTGGCCCAGGTGCGGCGCGGGACGGGGGAGCGGTTCGGGTGGGTGGCTGCGGACACGGGGACTCCTGGGGGCGGTCGGTCGTGCGGACCTCTCGAGCCTGTCCGGGGAGGCCGCCCCGATCGATCCCGCCCGGGGGTCACCCGAGGTGGCGCAGGCTGCACCCGGGCGTGGGTCCCGCCGTCAGCCCTCGATCGAGGCGCAGGCAGACCAGGCGGCGCCCTCGGCGAGGACCTCGTCGTCCAGCGGCAGCACGATGAGCGAGGTGCCGTCCTCGTCGGCCAGCAGGTCCAGGTCGAACTCCCCGGCCAGGGTGTCCAGCTGGCCGATCTCCTGCTCGGTCACCGGCAGCGCCGGGAGGTCGGCCACCGGGGCGCTGTCGACCGCGCCCTCGGTGCAGCCGCCCTCGCTGACCAGGAGCATGTCGTGGTCGCCCGGGGTCAGCCCGCTGGCCTCCACCTCGATCTCCGTGCCGGTGTCGGTGCTGGTGAAGGTGGCGGTGCCCAGCACGCTGCCCTCGGGGTCGACCAGCTCGCCGGTCAGGTCGACCAGCACCGCGGGGCTCTCGGTCACCTCCCCGTTGCCCAGCCCTTCGATGGAACCCCCGACGCCGGCCGTGCTCTCGCCCCCGCAGGCGGTGAGCCCGAGGGCGGCGGCGGCGGTGGCGGAGAAGAGCATCGTCCGCTTCACAGGGGGGCTCCTTCAGGTCGTGGGCGTCGTCGGTGGAGGGACTGCCCCGTTCGCTGCGCCGCACTCCCGTCGGCCGTGGAGTCGATGCCGAGCCGTGACCTGGGCCAGCGGGTAGGAACGACACATGGAGTTCCGACACCTGGGCCGCAGCGGCCTGAAGATCAGCGAGATCACCTACGGCAACTGGATCACCCACGGCGGCCAGGTGGAGGCCGACGCGGCCAACGCCTGCGTCCGCGCCGCGCTGGACGCCGGCATCACCACCTTCGACACCGCCGACGTGTACGCCGGTGGCCGCGCCGAGGAGGTGCTGGGCAAGGCGCTGGCCGGTGAGCGGCGCAGCGGGATCGAGCTGTTCAGCAAGGTCTACTGGCCGACCGGGCCCGGCCGTAACGACCGCGGCCTGTCCCGCAAGCACGTGCTCGAGTCGATCGACGCCTCGCTGACCCGCCTCGGCACCGACTACCTCGACCTCTACCAGGCGCACCGCTACGACCACGAGACGCCGCTGGAGGAGACGATGCTGGCCTTCGCCGACGTCGTGCGCAGCGGCAAGGCGCTCTACATCGGCGTCTCGGAGTGGCGGGCCGAGCAGATCCGGGCGGCCAAGGCCCTCGCCGACGAGCTCGGGATCCCGCTGGTGTCCAACCAGCCGCAGTACTCCGCGCTCTACCGGGTGCCCGAGGCCGAGGTCATCCCGGCCTCCCGTGAGCTGGGCATCAGCCAGATCGTCTTCTCCCCGATCGCCCAGGGCGTGCTCACCGGCAAGTACCTGCCGGGCCAGCCCGTCCCGGCCGGCTCGCGGGCGACCGACGAGAAGGGCGGCGGGGCGAACATGATCGCCCGCTGGCTGAAGGACGACGTCCTGGAGCGGGTGCAGGAGCTCAAGCCCATCGCCGACGACCTGGGGCTGACGATGGCCACGCTGGCGGTGGCCTGGGTGCTGCAGGAGGAGAACGTGGCGGCGGCGATCATCGGCGCCAGCCGCCCGGAGCAGGTGACCGACAACGTCAAGGCCTCCGGGGTCCGGCTCGACGACGACGTCAAGCGGCGGATCGACGAGGTGCTCGCCCCGGTGGCGCTGACCGACCCGGCGCTGACCAAGAGCCCGGACCCGCGGCCCTGAGACCTGGCCGGGCGGGCTCCACCCCGGAGCCCGCTCGGCCCGGCGGGGTCAGGACGGCCGCTGCTGCGGCTGCGGGGTGGTGGCCGGGCCGCGGCTGTGCGGCGGGCGGTGCCCGGCGAGGTGCCCGGCGTGCGGAGTGGGCGAGGCGTGCTGGGCCGCCCGGTGGGCGTCCCGGTGGGCGGGGGTGATCCGCGGCAGCTCGCTGGTCAGCCAGCGGACCGGGCGCCGTTGCGCCGGGCGCCGGGCGGCCAGGAAGTCCAGTGCGATCGCCGCCGTCCACGACTGGTCGCGGCTGCCGAGCGTCTCGCCGGTCACCGGCTGGTAGTACTCGGCGAAGTCGCAGTCGATCAGCTGGGAGAGCCCGGCCAGCCGCAGCTGGTTGGCCGCCTCGGTCTCACCGGAGCGGTTGAGCGCCCAGGCCATCAGCCAGTTGAGCACCGGCCACTGCGGCCCGCGCCAGTAGGTCTGCTCGCGGAACGCCGGTGAGGCGGGGGAGACCGACGGCATGACCGGCCAGCGCAGCCGGGAGTGCCCGCACCACCGCGGCCCGAGCAGCAGGTCACGCTGCCGGCGGGTGAGCGCCTCGTCGCCGCCACACAGCAGCGGGGCGAACCCGGCGGCGCTCTCCACGTCCAGCCACTGGCCGGTGCGCAGGTCCAGGTCGCGGGCCAGCCCGGTCTGCGGGTCGACCGAGCGCAGCACCCCGGTGCGGAACCGGCGGGCGATGGCGCGGGACTGCTCCACGCCCCCGGCCGTGCCGCCGCCGATCCCGAGCTCCTCGCCCATGTCGGCGAGCAGGTCGCTGGCGGCGGCCAGCAGCGCCGACACCAGCACGTCGCCCACGACGAAGTCGCCGGTCGCCCGGTAGGCGGTGTCGTCGTACCGGCTGCGGACCTTCTGCTCCACGAGCCACAGGTAGCGGGCGTACTCGGCGTCGGTCGGCCGCTGTGACGGGTCGGCGACGTGCGCGAGGTCGGCGCGGACGAACGGCGGCATGTCCGGCTGGGGGTGCACGTTGGCGTACGGGGAGTCCCAGCGCGGGGAGTCGTCCATCCCCGACTCCCAGCCGTGGTGGATCTCCACCAACCCGTAGGAGTACGGGTCGCGGGCGGTGGCCAGGTACTGGTGCCAGGCCAGCCACTGGTCGAAGGTCTCCCGCACGAACTCCTCGGCGAGCTCCTGGTCCGCCCCGCCCCTCCGGCGGGCGTCGTGCAGGATCCGGGACAGCGCGATCACGTGGATCGGCGGCTGGCAGATGCCCGAGGTCAGCACCCCGGCCGGGCGGGCGGCGGCCACCTGGGTGCGCCAGCGCTCCGGACCGGGGAAGTAGTCGCTGGGCTCGTGGAACAGGATGTGCGGGATCATCCCGGTCGCCCACTGCCCGGACAGCAGGCTGCGCAGCTCGTTGAGCGCTCGGGGCACCGAGACCGTCGCGATGCCCAGCGCCACGAAGCCGGCGTCCCAGCTCCACATGTGGGGGTACAGGGTGGGGGAGGCGACGGTGAAGGCGCCGCGGTCGTTGGCCCGCAGGACGTAGCCGGCGCGGCCGGACATCAGCCCGATCTCCACCGCGCTCGGTTGGGACACGGTCATCTGCAGGTCCGTTCCTCTCGCCGGTGCCCTCTCGCCGGTGCCCGGCCATCCTCACCCGGAAGGCGGGAGGACGACGGCCCGTCAGGCACATTTCACGCGAACGTCACGCCGTGGTCGTTGACCGCCACGCCTGCAGTCTCATCCGACCGGGGCGGGCTCGCGCGGGCGGGTCGGCCGGCCACCCCACCAGGGTGCCTGGGCCAGCAGGTACAGCAGCACCCCGACCAGGAGCAGCAGCCCGGCCCGCAGCCAGGTGACGGCCTCCTGCTGCGAGAGCAGCAGCAGGCACGAGCCGATCGCGAGCACCGGCAGGACGACGGGTGCGGTGAAGTGCTCGGCGGCCACCCGGTCGCGGCGCAGCACGAGCACCGCGACGTTCGTGCTCAGGAAGACCAGCAACAGCAGCAGGACGACGATGTTCGCCAGCGCCCCCAGGTCGCCGACCAGGGTCAGCGCCATCGCCACCGCGGTGGTGACCACGATCGCCACCCACGGGGTGCGCCGGACCGGGAGCACCCGGCCCAGCGCCGCGGGCACGAGCCGCTGCTCGGCCAGCCCGAACGCCATCCGGCTGGCCATGATCATGGTGAGCAGGGCGCCGTTGGCGACGGCGATCAGCGCGATGGCGCTGAACAGCTGGTCGGGCACCGCCACCCCGCTGGCCTGCACCACGGCCAGCAGCGGGCCCGTCGAGGCGGCCAGCTCATCGGCGGGCAACACGATCGAGGCGACCAGTCCGACGAGCACGTAGACGACCCCGGCGGTGAGCAGGGCACCGAACAGCGCCCGCGGGTAGACCCGCCGCACGTCGCGCACCTCCTCGGCGACGTTGGCCGAGACCTCGAAGCCGACGAAGGAGTAGTAGGCCAGGATCGCCGCGGCCAGCACCGCCGTGCCGGGCGCGACGCCGTCGGGGAACTGCACCACCCGGCCCGGGTCGCCGTCTCCGCGGCCGAGCACGATCGCACCCAGCACGACGACCAGCAGGAGCCCGGACACCTCGACCACGGTCATCACCACGTTGGCCCGCACCGACTCCTGGATGCCGCGGGCGTTGAGCAACGCCACCAGCAGCAGGAACACCAGTGCGGCCGGCACCGCCGGGACGTCGAGGAAGACGCCGAGGTAGTCACCGGCGAAGGCCAGGGACAGGCCCGCGGCGCTGGTGACGCCGGCGGCGAGCATGCAGTAGCCGACCAGGAACGACAGCAGCGGCTTGCCGAAGGCCCGCTCGGCGAAGACGGCCGAGCCGCCGGCCGGGGGTACTTGGTGACCAGCTCGGCGTAGGAGGCGGCGGTGAGCAGCGCCAGCAGCAGGGCGAGCAGCATCGGCACCCAGATCGCGCCGCCGGCCTCGCCGGCGATCTCCCCGACCAGCGCGTAGATCCCGGCGCCGAGGACGTCGCCGAGGATGAACAGGTAGAGCAACCGGCCGCTGATCGCCCGGCGCAGCGCGGTGTCGTCGCCGCCGGCTGCGCCGGTCTGCTGATCTTGGTGCTGGGTCACCGGCCGAGTCTGGGTGGGTGCTCGGGCAGCGGCAACCGGAGTCCCGGCCCTTCCGGGTGAGCCGACCGAACCGGACATGCCGGCGGTGGACGTCGTCGTCCGCGCGGCGATCCGCGACCTCCGCTGAGGCGGGTCAGCCCTTCTCGGCCGCGGCCCGGTGGGCCTTGACGACCACGAGCACGTCCTCGCTCTGCAGGGTGCCGATCAGCGGGTCGTCGAAGCGCAGGGTGCGCCCGCCGCGGGCCACCGACAGGACGACGTCCCGCAGCTGACGCGGCGCCAGGCCGACCTCGGACTGGGTGACCGTGCGCTGGGCCAGGTCCAGCCCCCGCCCGCTGGTCAGCAGGTCCTCGACGACCGCGACCACGCCGGGCTGGTCGGTCGAGAGACCGAGCAGCCGCCCGGAGGTGGCCGAGGAGGTGATCACCGAGTCGGCGCCGGACTGGCGCAGCAGGCTGGCGTTCTCCTCCTCGCGGACGCTGGCGGTGATCGGCACCGTCGGGTTGAGCTGCCGCACGGTCAGGGTGATCAGCACGGCGGCGTCGTCGCGGTCGGCCGCCACGATGACCGCCCGGGCCTTCTCCACCGACGTGCGGCGCAGCACCTCCATCCGACCGGCGTCACCGAGCACGCCGGTGAACCCGGAGGCGGTGGCCTCGTCGATGGCCTGGGGCGAGGGGTCGACGACGAGGATGTGCTCGGCGTCGGTGCCCGTGCTGAGCAGGGCGCGGATGGCGCTGCGGCCCTTGGTGCCGTAGCCGCACACGATGACGTGCTGGCGCACGCGAGACCTCCAGCGTCGGATCTGGAACTCCTCCCGGGAGCGCGCGGTGAGCGCCTCCAGGGTGGTGCCGATCAGGATGAGCAGGAACGTGATCCGCAGTGGGGTGATCACGAGGATGTTGACCAGCCGGGCCCCTGGCGTCACCGGGACGATGTCGCCGTACCCGGTGGTGGAGAGCGTGACGGTGGCGTAGTACGTGGCGTCGAGCACGCTGATCTCGCCGCCCTGGTTGTCCGCGTAGCTGTCCCGGTGCAGGTAGACGATCAGCACGGTGGCGGTCAGCACGATGGCGGCGATCAGCACCCGGCGCCAGACCTGCCGGGCCGGGGACTCCTCGGTGTGCGGCAGGTGGACGCCGCTGTGGTCCTGGTTCACCATGTGCCGTTCACCGGACCGGCTGCTCGCACGTCACCGGCGGGACGATAGCTGCCGTCGCTGGGTGTCGCGGGGTGGCCGGGCGCTCAACCGCTGGTGTCGGCCGCTCCGTGGTTCGGCTGCGGCCCGCCGTCCCGGCCCACCCCGGGTGGTGGCTGGACGGCGGCCAGCACCCGCTCGAGCAGGCCGTGCAGCGTCGCCGCCTCCGCCTCGGTCAGCCCCAGGACGGCGGGGCGGCCCAGCTCGGCCAGCACCGGGCCGGCCGCCAGCAGCGCCCGGTGCCCGGCCTCGGTGAGGTGCACCTCGGACCTCTGCCCGCGGCGGACGGGACCGGGCCGCTCGACCCAGCCGGCGTCGACCAGCCCGTGCAGCAGGGTGCTCATGCTCTGCGGTGTCAGCTGGAGCCGGCGGGCCAGCTCCGCCGAGGTGAGCGTGCGGGCGCGGGCCAGGTGGACCAGCACCACGAAGGTGTGCGGCCGCAGCCCGACGGTGGCCAGCTGCCGGGAGAAGAGGGCGTTGACCGCGGCGCCGGCCCGGGCGAGGGCGTAGGCGGGGATGCCGGCCGGGTCGTCGGCGAGCCAGCGCGGCAGCTCTGCCCCCGGATCGACCCCGTCCACTGGCTCCTCCACGCAGGACACCGTAGGTTGCCGACGGAGCATCAGTCTCCTGATGGTCGGGGTCGAGGAGGAGAAGATGGGCGCACTGGCCGACTGGGTGCTCGGGCACCGCCGGATCGTGGTGCTCGCCTGGCTGGCGCTCGCGGTGGTGGGCGGTGTGCTCGCGCCGACCACGATCGACCGGCTGGGCTTCGACTTCTCCACGCCCGGCCAGCCGGCCTACGAGGCGAACCAGGCCATCACCCAGCAGTTCGGCAACGGCGGGGGTGTCGACCCGTTGGTGGTCACCGTCCCCCTGCCCGAGGGCAGCACCGTCGCCGAGAACCGGGACGAGCTCGCGGCCGTCGTCGACCGGCTGCGGCAGCCCGGCTGGCGGGTGGCCAGCCCGCTCGACGAGGGCGCGGCCGCCGACGTGCTCGCCGCCGACGGCACCGCGGTCGCGCTGGTGTGGCCCCCCGCGGTCGAGGGCCCGGCGCCCTACGCGGCCGCGCTGCCCCAGCTGGAGGGAGCGCTGCAGGGGGTCACCGTGGCCGGGGCCGAGCCGGTCGTCACCGGCACCCCGGTGCTGGCCGAGGGCGGCGGTGAGGAGCGCCCGATCATCGTGGAGATCGCCCTCGGCGCCGGCGGGGCGATCGTCGTCCTGGCGCTGGTGTTCGGCTCGCTGCTGGCGCTGGTGCCGCTGCTGGTCGCCGCGGTGGCGATCACCACGACCTTCCTGCTGGTGCTCGTCCTGACCACGGTCACCGACGTCAGCTTCATCGTGCAGTACCTGGTCGGGCTGATCGGCCTGGGCGTGGCGATCGACTACTCGCTGCTGGTGGTCATGCGCTGGCGCGAGGAGCGCGCCGCTGGCGCCGACGACCTGGTCGCGGTGCGCACCGCGATGACCACCGCCGGGCGGGCGGTCGTGTTCAGCGGGGTCACCGTCGCGATCTCGCTGCTGTCCCTCGTGGTGCTGCCGCTGCCCTTCCTGCGCACCGTCGGCTTCGGTGGGCTGTTCATCCCGCTGGTCAGCGTGCTCGTCGCGCTCACCCTGCTGCCGGTCGTGCTGGCCTCGGTCGGGCCCCGGCTGGAGTGGCCGCGGCGCCGGCTGCGCGGCACGGAGAGCCGCACCTGGCACCGGATCGGGACGGCGGTGGTGCGGCACCGCTGGGTCTCCGCAGCGTTGGCCACCGCGCTCCTGCTGCTGCTCGCCGCGCCCGTCCTCGGCATCAAGCTGGGCACCCCGCAGGTCTCGGCCATCGCCACCGGGTCGTCCCCGGCGGCGACCGCCTTCCAGCAGCTCACCGGCGACGGCCTGCTGGAGGGGCTGGCCCGGCCCGTGGAGGTGCTCACCGACGACCGCGCGGCCGCCGTCGAGCGGTTGTCCGAGGTCGCGGGGGTGGCCGGGGTGCTGGCGCCGGCGGGGGAGTCCTGGGAGCAGGACGGGACGGGGCTGGTGGACGTGGTCCTCGCCGACGACCCGTCGTCCACGGCCGGCCGGGAGGCGCTCACCGCCGTCCGGGCGGCCGCCGACGAGCTCCCCGGCGCCCGGGTCGGCGGCACCGCGGCCGGCGACGCCGACTCGGTCGAGGCGATCTACGGCAACGCCTGGTGGGTGCTGCCGCTGGTCGTCGTCATCACCTTCGCGCTGCTCGCCCCGGCGCTGCGCTCGATCTGGCTGCCGGTCAAGGCACTGCTGCTCAACGTCGTCTCGATCGCGGCCGCCTACGGGATGACCGTGTGGATCTGGCAGGAGGGGAACCTGACCGACCTGCTCTTCGGCGCCTCTGCGACCGGCACGCTCACCTTCTGGGTGCCGGTGGCCGCGTTCTCGTTCCTGTTCGGGCTGTCGATGGACTACGAGGTGTTCATCCTGTCCCGGATCCGGGAGGGCCGGGACGCGGGGATGAGCACCGACGAGGCGACCGTGCACGGCGTGGCGTACAGCGGCCGGCTGGTCACCTCGGCGGCGCTGATCCTCTTCCTGGCCTTCGTCGCGCTCTCCACGGTGCCGGTGGTCGACGTGAAGATCTTCGCCACCACGCTGGCCCTCGGCATCCTCCTCGACGCCACCGTGGTGCGCGGGGTGCTCACGCCCGCGCTGGTCGCGCTGTTCGGCGACGTCAACTGGTGGTGGCCGTTCAGCCGGTCCCGTCGGCGGCCGGCCCATGCGCGCCCGCGGCACGCTCACGCGCACTCAACTCGCGCTTGAGCACCTTCCCGGCCGGCGACACCGGGAGGGCGTCGACGAAGACGACGTCCCGCAGCCGCTTGTACGGCGTCACCTGCTCGTTGACCACCGCCATCACGCCCGCCGCGGTCAGCGCGGCACCGGCGTCGTCGGCCCGGCGCACCACGTAGGCGACCGGCAGCTCGCCGGCCTCCGGGTCGGGCCGGCCGACCACCGCGGCGGCCGCCACCCCGGGGGTGCCGAACAGGATCTCCTCCAGCTCGCGCGGGAAGACGTTGTAGCCCTTGTAGAGCAGCATGTCCTTGGTGCGGTCGACGATCGCCAGGTAGCCGTCGGCGTCGAGCACCCCGACGTCGCCGGTGTGGAACCAGCCGTCGGGGTCGATCGACTCCGCCGTCGCATCCGGGCGCCCGGCGTACCCGCGCATCACCTGCGGGCCGCGGATGCACACCTCGCCGCGCTCCCCGGCCGGCAGCGGGTCGCCGCCGCCGAGCGGGCGGATGCTGATCTCGGTGTCCGGCAGCGGGACGCCGACCGTGCCGGCCTTGCGGATCCCCGAGGTGTGCGGCGGGTTGCCGGTCGCCATCATCGTCACCTCGGTCAGCCCGTAGCCCTCTGCGATCACCACCCCGGGCACCAGTGCCGCCATCCGCTCGATCAGCGGCACCGGCAGTGGCGCCGCACCGCTGGGGAAGTCGCGCACGCTGGACAGGTCGGCCTCGGCGATCCCGGGGACCTGCAGCAGCGCGACGAACACCGGTGGCGCCCCGCCGATGCTGGTCACCCGGTACCGGACGGCGTCGGCCAGGTAGTGCGCCGGGTCGAACCGGTCGTGGACCACCACGGTCGCGCCGGTCAGCACCCGCCCGTTGAGGTACCCGATCACCCCCATCGCGTGGAACCACGGCGTCAGGTTGATGATCGTGGCGGTGCCCAGCCGGGTGGGGTGCTCGGCCGGGCTGCCGAACTGGTCGAGGGTGACGTCGCCCTCGGCGTCCAGCGCCGGCACCGAGCCGGTGCTGAAGCAGGCCGACTGGAGCACGTTGGTGACCACGGCCCGGTGCGGCAGCTCCACGCCCTTGCTCACCCCGGTGGTGCCGCCGGTGTAGGCCAGGTGCGCCAGGTCGGTGACCGGGTCGAGGTCCGCGTCGCGGTGGGCGTCGGTCGGGTCGGCGGCCAGCAGGTCACCGAGGGAGACGGCGTCCGGCAGGTCGGTGAGGTCGACGGCGGCGGACGGGTCGGCGATCTGCTGCGGGCCGGTGACCACCACGGTCTGCACCGCGGTGCCGGCCAGTGCCGCGCGGACGACGGGCAGCACCGGCTCCCAGGTGACCAGCGCCCGGGCGCCGGCGTCGGCCAGCTGGTGCGCCAGCCCGGCCGGCGGCAGCAGCGGGTTGGTGGGGGAGAAGGTGGCCCCGGCCAGCAGCACGCCGTAGTAGACGGCCGGGTACTGCAGGCAGTTCGGCAGGTGCACGGCCACCACGTCGCCCCGGCCGATGCCGCGGGCGGCGAGCCCGGCGGCCACCGCGTGCGCCCGGCGGCCCAGTTCGGTGAACGACAGCTCCACGTCGTGGTGGACGAAGGCCGTCCGGTCGCCCCAGCGGCGCACCGCGGCCCGCAGCACCGAGCCGACCGGGAGGAGCGGGTAGTCCAGCGAGCGGGGCAGCCCGGGGGGCCAGGGGGACCGCTCGGCAGACGGCTCGGTCGGTGTCGTGGTGGTGCCGTGGGCCTGCGTCGTCGTCATCCGTCGTCCTCCCGCGCAGCGTCGTTGCCGGGGCCCAGGGTGGCGTACGTCACCCTCCGCGTCGAGACCGACATCGTGCGTCAGGATGGCCTGATGAGCTCTCAGCGCACGGCCCTGGTCCTCGGTGGCGGCGGCATCACCGGCATCGCCTGGGAGATCGGGGTCGTCGCCGGGCTCGCCGAGGCCGGCATCGACCTGAGCACGGCCGACCTCGTCGTCGGCACCTCGGCCGGCTCGGTGGTCGGCGCCCTGCTCACCACCGGCGCCGACGTCGAGTCGTTGCACGCGCGACAGCTGGAGCCGGTCGGTCCGAACGAGCGCGCCTCCCGGCTGGGCCGCGGCACGCTGGCCCGCTACGGGCTGGCCATGCTGCTGGCCCGCCGCGACGACGTGGCCTTCCGCCGCCGGATCGGGCAGCTGGCGCGCACCGCCGCCGACACCGGCCGGACGCCGTCGGAGGAGGAGCGCCGGGCCGCGATCGAGTCCCGGCTCGCCGGGGCGCAGTGGCCCGACCGGCCGCTGGTGGTCACCGCGATCGACACCGCCGACGGTGAGTTCACCACCTTCACCCGGAAGTCCGGGGTCGACCTGGTCACCGCCGTGGGCGCCAGCTGCGCCGTCCCGGGCGTCTACCCGCCAGTGACCGTCGGCGACAAGCGCTACATGGACGGCGGCATGCGCTCCACGGCCAACGCCGACCTGGCCGCCGCCTACGACCGGATCGTGGTGATCGCTCCCCTGCCGCGCGGCACCGGCCCGATGGCCAGCGTCGACGCCCAGGTCACCGGCCTGGTCAGCCGGGTCGCCGTCGTCTCCCCGGACGCGGCGAGCCGGGCCGCCATCGGCAAGAACGTGCTCGACCCCGCCGCCCGCGCGCCATCGGCCCGGGCCGGGCGCGCCCAGGCGGCGAGCGTCGCCGCCCGGGTCGCCGACGTGTGGCAGGGCTGACCCATGCCGACCGGACGAGAGGACAGGCCATGACCGCACCAGTGCTCACCGAGGTGACTGACGGGGTCGGGGTGCTGACCCTGAACCGGCCGGCGGCGAAGAACGCCGTCGACCTGGCGACGACCGAGGCCCTGGCGGCCGCGATCGACGAGTTCGAGGCCCGCGACGACGTCGCCGTCCTGGTGCTGACCGGCGCCGGCGGGACCTTTTGCGCGGGCATGGACCTCAAGGCCTTCGCCCGCGGCGAGCGCCCGCGGATCGAGGGCCGCGGGTTCGCCGGGCTCACCGAGGCGCCGCCGGCCAAGCCGCTGATCGCCGCGGTCGAGGGCTGGGCGCTGGCCGGCGGCTGCGAGCTGGCGCTCTCCGCCGACCTGGTGGTGGCCGCCCGGGACGCCCGGTTCGGCATCCCGGAGGTCAAGCGCGGGCTGTTCGCCGCCGGCGGTGGGGTGCTCCGACTGGCCAAGGCGCTGCCCTACCAGCGCGCGATGGAGATGGCGCTGACCGGTGACCCGCTGCCCGCCGAGGAGGCGCACCGGTTCGGGCTGGTCAACGTCCTCACCGAGCCCGGGGGTGCGCTGGCCGGGGCGCGGGAGCTGGCCGCGCGGATCGCGGTCAACGGCCCGCTCGGGGTCCGGGCCAGCAAGCAGCTGATCGCCGGGTCGGTCGGCTGGACCGACAGGGCCGCGCTCGAGGCCCAGCGGGAGCTGGCCGACCAGGTGTTCGGCTCGGCCGACGCACTGGAGGGCGCTCGCGCCTTCGCCGAGAAGCGCGCCCCGGTGTGGCGCGGGGAGTGAGTCCCCGGGCGCGGCGGTGACCCGCTGACGCGACCCGCCGGGCGACCCGCCGTGGACGGTGGTGGGCTTCACCCGTTGTTCGCCGGGCATTGCCTGTGCGGGGGCTGTGGTCCCACTGTGCTGACGGGCGGGCCGTCGGCGAGGGTCGCCGTCCGAGCCCGTGGGAGTCCCGATGAGCCGTACGTCCCGGCTGTCCGCCGCTGTGCTGACAGCGCTGCTCGCCGTCCTGCTGTCCCTGGTGGTCGCCCCGGCGTCCTCGGCCACTGCGCCGAGCGGTGCCGACCACGGAGTCGATCCCGCCGAGGACCTGCTGGTCATCGGTCACCGCGGCGCCTCCGGCTACCGGCCGGAGCACACGCTGGCCTCCTACGAGCTGGCCGCCCGGATGGGCGCGGACTACATCGAGTGCGACGCGGTCAGCACCGCCGACGCGGTGCTGGTCTGCCGGCACGAGAACGAGATCTCCGGCACCACCGACGTGGCCGACCGCCCGGAGTTCGCCGACCGGCAGACGACCAAGACGATCGACGGGGTGGAGCTGACCGGCTGGTTCACCGAGGACTTCACGCTGGCGGAGCTGCAGACGCTGCGCGCGGTCGAGCGGCTGCCCGAGCTGCGGGAGGAGAACACCCTCTACGACGGCCTGTTCGCGGTGCCGACGCTGGACGAGTTCCTCCAGCTGCGCGAGGACCTCAGCCGGGAGCTGCGCCGGGAGATCGGGGCCTACATCGAGACCAAGCACCCCACCTACTTCGACGGGATCGGGCTCTCGCTCGAGGAGCCGCTGGTGGCCGACCTGCGCGAGGCGGACCTGGACCGGCGCCGTTCCCCGGTGTTCCTGCAGTCGTTCGAGACGACGAACCTCCGGGAGCTGGACGCCGCCGGGGTGAAGGTGCCGCTGGTGCAGCTGCTGTCGGCCAGTGGCGCCCCGGCCGACCTGGTCGCCGCGGGCCTGCCGTACACCTACGCCGACCTGTCCACCGCGGTCGGGCTGGCCGTGATCTCCCGGTACGCCGACGGGGTGGGCCCGGAGAAGTCGCAGGTGATCCCGCTGGCCGAGGACGGGACGCTGGGGGAGCCGACGTCCTTCGTCGCGGACGCCCACGCCGTCGACCTGCTGGTGCACCCGTACACGTTCCGCAACGAGAACGAGTTCCTGCCGGCCGACCTCGACGAGGGGACCGACCCGGCGGCCTACGGCCGGGCGCTGGAGGAGCAGCTGGCGTTCTGGGCGGCCGGCGTGGACGGCATCTTCACCGACAACCCGGACACCGGCGTCCTCACCCGCGACCTCTTCCTGGACGCGGACGTCGAGGTGGCCCCGGCCGCCTGACGCAGCCGCGGGCGGGCCACCGGCCCGCCCGCGGTCAGGGCGCGGTGACTGACAGCTCAGCGGGCTTTCCCGACCCGGGAAGCCCGCTGTGCTGTCACTCGCTGAGTGCGGCGGCGATCCTCGCGAGCAGCTCGGCGGGGGAGTGCAGGTCCGCTGCGGTGACGAACAGGACCCGCCAGCCGGCCGCCTGCAGCAGCTCGATCCGCCGGCGGTCCGCGGCGACCCGGGTGGTGTGCCACGCGCCCTCGTACTCCAGTGCGATGCGGCGCTCCGGCCAGGCGAAGTCGACCCGCGCCAGGAACACCCGCCGTGCCGGACCACGTGCTGGGCCACCGGCGGCGGCAGCGACGACCGGCCGAGCAAGAGCCGGAGCCGGGTCTCCGGCGGGGAGGCGGCCAGGCCGTCGGCGAGAGCGCACGCCGTCCGGGCCCGGCGGCACCCGCGGCCGGTCAGCTCGGCGGCCGTCAGCCGCAGGGTCGCCAGCGTGGTGGTCCGCGCCGCCACGAACCGGTCCAGCAGGACGACGCCGTCGTCGAGGGGGAGCGTCCGGCGAGCTCCAGCGCGGTCGTCTCCGGCGCGGTCGCGCGGACTCCCTCGACGGGACGCACCCGCTCTCCGGGGAGGACGCGGCGGCGCACCGCCATCCCGGGAGCGGCGCCGCGGGGCGTCCCGGGTGCGACTGTCACCTCCACGTCGTCCTCCGGTCGGGCGAGGTCGGTCAGTCCCCAGAGCACCGCGGCGCTGCCCCCGGAGACGACGCCGTGCGGGAGCAGCAGCCGGCCCACCGCCTGCGCGCGCACCGTGTGGGTGAGGTCGAGGGCGGCGTCGGCGTAGACGTCGGGGAACAGTCGCACCCAGGCGGCACTGCGGAGGTCGTCCGGGGTGAGCAGTCCGCTGCGGACGGCTGCCGTACCGCGGAAGACGCGGCCGCGGAGTCGCTCGGGACGGCGGGTCGGGCGGGGCACCGCCGCACCCTGCCGCAGCCGGGCAGGTCGCCGCTGCCGCCGTCCACAGCCGGTGAGTGACAGCTCAGCGGGCTTCCCCGGCCCGGGAAGCCCGCTGAGCTGTCACTCGGTGCGGGCGGCTACGCCTCGTCGTTCAGGTGGCGCAGCAGGGTCTCGCCGATGTCCTGCATCGCGGCGACCTGCTCCGGGCTGAGCTGGTCGAACAGGTGGCTGCGCACGCTCTCCACGTGCACCGGGGCGGCACCCTCCAGCGCCGCGAACCCCTCGTCGGTGAGGACGGCGAGCTGCCCACGCCCGTCCTCGGGGCAGACCTGCCGGCGGACCCACCCGCGTTCCTCGAGCCGGGAGACCGCGTGGGAGAGCCGGCTGCGGGAGGACAGGCAGCGTTCGGCGAGCTGGCTCATCCGCAGCTGCCGGCCCTCGGTCTCCGACAGCTGGACGAGGATCTCGTAGTAGGCGTGCGAGATGCCCGTCTCCCGGGTCAGCTCGCGGTCGAGCCGGTCGTCGAGCAGCATCCAGCTGTACAGCCAGGCGCGCCAGGCGCGCTGTTCCTCGGCGTCCAGCCAGCGCGTCGCGGCCGGCGGGACCGGGACAGCCCGCGCCGCGGGGGACACGTCACTCGTCATGGTGCGAGGGTACTGGCGGAATACTCAAGCATTCAACTACGCTACCGCAGGACGCAGGCAGTCAAACGCTCAACCACTCGGAGGTCACCATGGCCAGCACCACCCAGATCCCCGGCTACGTCGTCGGCACGTGGGACATCGACGCCTCCCACTCCACGGTGGGCTTCTCGGTCCGCCACATGATGGTCAGCAAGGTCCGCGGCTACTTCCGCGAGTTCTCCGGCGAGATCGTCACCGCCGAGGACCCGTCGCAGTCCGCGGTGCACGCCACGATCGACATGGACTCGATCGACACCCGCCAGGAGCAGCGCGACGCGCACATCAAGTCCGCGGACTTCTTCGACACCGGCAACCACACCGTGATGGAGTTCCGCTCCACCGGCGTGCGCAACAAGGGCGAGGACTGGGTCGTCGAGGGTGACCTGACGATCAAGGGCATCACCAAGCCGGTCACCCTGGCCCTGGAGCTCAACGGCTTCGGCCCGGACGCCTACGGCGGCACGCGCGCCGGCTTCTCCGGCAAGACCTCCATCTCTCGCAAGGAGTTCGGCGTGGACATCGACATGCCGATGGACGGCGGCGGCGTCGTCGTCGGCGACAAGATCGAGGTCGAGCTCGAGATCGAGGGCGTGCTCCGCACCGCCTGAGGAAGGACCCCGTCCTCCTGGGGGCGGCCCTGACAGCAGAGCTCCCACCCGGCCGGGTGGGAGCTCTGCTGCGTCTCAGAGATGGGCGGGCAGGCGCTGGTGCCCGGTCTGCCGCCGGCCCTCGGTGAGCAGCGCACCCAGCCGCTCGCCGGTCACCGGCGGGCAGAGGTGGTGGCCCTGGGCGTAGGTGCACCCCACCCGGCGGGCCAGCTCCAGCTGCTCGGCGGTCTCCACCCCTTCGGCGAGCACCGCCATGTCCAGCGCCGCACCCAGGGCAGCGACCGCGCCGAGGAGCGCCTCGGGAGCCGTGGCGGCGGCCGGCAGGGGGCCGGCGACGAGCGCCCGGTCCACCTTGAGCACGTCCGCGGGCAGCGAGGCCACCGCCGCCAGGGAGCTGTACCCGGCTCCGAAGTCGTCGATGGCGATCCGGACGCCGTGGGCGCGCAGTGCACGGAATTGGGCCACCGCGTGCTCGGGATCGCGTGCCAGCGCCGTCTCGGTCAGCTCCAGCACCAGGCTCCCCGGGTCCAGGTCGCGCTCGGCCAGCGCCTCGAGGACGTCGTCGACCAGTGTCCCGGCGGAGAGGTGGACGGCGCTCACGTTGACCGCCACGGCCAGCTGGTGGCCCTCGGCCCGCCACGCCTCGGCCTGGTCGATCGCCGTCCGCAGCAGCCAGCGGGTGATCGGCACGATCACCCCGGTCTCCTCGGCGATCGGGACGAACCCGGCGGGCTCGAGTCGGCCGCGGTGCGGGTGGTCCCATCGCAGGAGCGCCTCGCACCCGGTCACGTCGCCGCTGGGCAGGTGCACCACCGGCTGCCAGCACACGGTCAGCTGGTCCAGCGCTGCCGCGTTCCGCAGGTGGCTGACGACCTGCCACCGGTCCTCCAGGCTCGCGCGCAGGGCCGGGGTGAAGTGCAGGTGCTGGTCCCGGCCGTCGGACTTGGCGGCGTACATCGCGGCGTCGGCGTCCCGGAGCAGGTCCTCGGGCCCGGTGTGCGCCGGGTCGGAGGTGGCCGTCCCGATGCTGGCGGTCAGCGACAGCCGGGTCCCGGCGAGCTCGAAGGGGTCGTCGAAGACCGCGCGGAACCGCCGGGCCAGCAGCTCCCCGGCCGGGGCGTCGCAGTCGCGGGCGACGACGACGAACTCGTCGCCGCCGAGCCGGCCGACCACGTCCGTGGCGCGGGTCCGCCGGGACAGCCGCGCCGCCAGCTCCTGCAGCAGCAGATCGCCGACCGAGTGCCCGAGCGAGTCGTTGACCTGCTTGAACCCGTCGACGTCCAGGTACAGGACGGTCACCGGGCCGCCGTCCTCGGCCAGCGCCCCGGCGATCGTCTCGTGCAGGGCGGCCCGGTTGGGCAGCTCGGTGAGGTGGTCGTGGCGGGCCTGCCAGGCGGCCTGCTGTTCGGCGCGCACCCGGTCGGTGATGTCGGTGTGGGTGACGACGAGGCCCGGTCTGCCGTCCACCGGGAAGGCCTGCAGGTGCCACCAGCTGCCGGGCGGTGCGGTACCGGCGGCGGGTGGCGGGCAGTAGTCGAAGGAGAAGGACGGCGCCCGCCGCGCCAGCACCGCCTCCAGGCCCTCGACCGCGATCCGGGCGTCGGGGTCGCCCGTGGCGGCCAGGGCCCGGCAGGCGGCCAGGTAGTCGTCGCCGGTCTGGCACGCGGCCGGCCGCCCCGCCGCCGTCGTCCCCAGGGCCCACGCCGCGTTGGTGGTCAGGATCGTCCCGTCGCCGTCGAGGATGGCCGTGCGGGCCGGCAGTGCGTTGAGCACCGCCCGGACCAGCGAGGACTCCGCGGCTCGCTCCTCGTCCAGGGTGCGGCGTTCGTGCACGTCGCGGAAGAACAGGACCAGGTCGTCGAGGACGGGGTAGGTGCGCACCTCGAACCACCGGTCCAGCGGTTCGTAGAAGAACTCCAGCTGCTGGCTCTCACCCGTCGCCCGGGCCCGGCGGACCGACTCCTGCCACGCGGCACCGGGCCGGTCCGGGAACTGCGTCCACAGCACCTGGCCGACGAGCTCGGCGGCCGTCCGCTCCAGCAGCCGCTCGGCGGCGGCGTTGACCCAGGTGTAGCGGTACTCGGCGTCCAGGAAGCAGACCGCCTCGCTGATCGAGGTCAGCGCCTCCGTCGTCCGCGCGCGCCAGGACCCCTCGGCCACCCACGGTGGTGGCCCGGCGTGCTGGGTCATCGGCGACTCCTCGCACCGTCCGACGGACTCGGACGGCGAACCGTACCGCCCAGGATCACCGATCAGCCCGCGCTGCGCCCGGCCGCCGAAGGGAACCCACGGGTAGGCAGCGGGACTCCACTGCTCCCGCACGACAGTGCCGTCGTGGCCTCGACCCGGCCCACGGCGGCGCCGGTCGCCGCCGCCCGGGACCGACCCCACCGGCCCACGGACGCTGGGACACTGGGCGACATGTCGACCTCGACCCTCAGTCGCGTGCAGACCCGCTTCCCGTCGGCCGTCGCGGTGGCCGTCGGACTGGCCGCCGGGTTCGGCGTGGCCCAGGGCACCGGCGTGCGGGCGCTCGGCGGCGTCGTGTTCGCCGTGGGCGGCCTGGCCGCCGGGTGGCTCTGGTACCGCCGTCGCGGGCCGGCGATCGCCGCCGCGTTGGCGGTCGGCTACGTGGCCGCCTTCGTCCTGGCGCACGTGCTGGCGATCGGCGTCGGCTGGCCGGCCTGGCTGGCGGTCGGGCTGGTGACGGTGGTCGCCGCCGCGGTGTCCTGGGTGGTGGCGGACCGGCCGTCGTCGTGAGGCCTCGGTCCAGAGGCTCGTCCCGAGCCTGCGAGGGATGAGGGGGACCAAGGTCCTTCAAGAGTGGTAGACCGGTCACAGCCGCTCGGCAGGGGGCCGTCGTCCCTTACCATGGGAAGGTCTCGGCCGCCCGTGCCGTTGCACCTGTCGCGCGCCGCTGCGCGCAGACCCCCACGCGATCCCCTGAGGTGCCTCTCCGCATGCCCACCCGCAACGACCTGCGCAACGTGGCGATCATCGCCCACGTCGACCACGGCAAGACCACCCTGGTCGACGCCCTGCTCCGGCAGGCCGGTGCCCTCGGGCGCTCGAAGGGCGAGGGGACGGACAACGACTCCACGCAGGACCGGGTCATGGACTCCGGCGAGCTCGAGCGCGAGCGCGGGATCACCATCCTCGCCAAGAACACCGCGATCCGCCTCGCCGACGGGGACGGCAACCCCGTCGTCGTGAACATCGTCGACACCCCGGGCCACGCCGACTTCGGTGGCGAGGTGGAGCGTGCGCTGTCGATGGTGGACGGTGTCGTTCTGCTCGTCGACGCCTCCGAGGGTCCGCTGCCGCAGACCCGGTTCGTGCTCCGCAAGGCGCTGGCCAAGGGGATGCCGGTCATCCTCGCGGTCAACAAGACCGACCGTCAGGACGCCCGCATCGAGGAGGTCGTCGACGAGACCTACGAGCTGTTCATGGAGCTGCTCGAGGACGCCGGCCTGCCCGCGGAGACCCTCGAGTTCCCGATCGTCTACTGCAACGGCCGTACCGGCCAGGCGTCGCTGAACAAGCCCGAGAACGGCACCGTCCCGGACAGCCCGGACCTTGGCCCGCTGGTCAAGACGCTGCTGGACACCGTGCCGGCGCCGGTCTACGACGCCGAGGAGCCGCTGCGCGCGCAGGTCACCAACCTCGACGCCTCGCCGTTCCTGGGCCGGCTGGCGCTGCTGCGCATCCACTCCGGTGAGATGAAGCGGGGCCAGCAGGTGGCGTGGTGCAAGGCCGACGGCACCATCACCCGCACCAAGATCACCGAGCTGCTGGTCACCGAGGGCCTCACCCGCACCCCGGCCGACAGCGCCGGCCCCGGCGACCTGATCGCCATCGCCGGCATCGAGGACATCATGATCGGCGACACCCTCGCCGACCCGAACGACCCGCGCCCGCTGCCGGCGATCACCGTCGACGAGCCGTCGATCTCGATCACCATCGGCATCAACACCAGCCCGATCTCGGGCAAGTCGGGCAAGAAGCTCACCGCCCGGCTGATCAAGAACCGGCTCGACCAGGAGCTGGTCGGCAACGTCTCGGTGCGGATGCTGCCCACCGAGCGCCCCGACACCTGGGAGATGCAGGGCCGCGGCGAGCTGGCGCTGGCGATCCTGGTCGAGCAGCTGCGCCGCGAGGAGTTCGAGCTCACCGTCGGCCGCCCGCAGGTGGTCACCAAGGAGATCGACGGCAAGCTGCACGAGCCGGTCGAGCGGGTCACCATCGACACCCCGGGTGAGTACGTCGGCACCCTGACCCAGGCCCTGGCCGTCCGGCGCGGGCGGCTGGAGAACCTGGTGCACCACGACACGGGCTGGGCGCGGATGGAGTACATCGTCCCCTCGCGTGGCCTGATCGGGTTCCGCACCGAGTTCCTCACCGAGACCCGCGGCACCGGCGTGCTGAACCACAACCTCGAGGGCTACGAGCCGTGGCTGGGCGACATGCGCGCACGCCCGACCGGCTCGCTGGTGGCCGACCGCACCGGCGTGGCGACGACGTACTCGATGTTCTCGCTGCAGGAGCGCGGCCAGATGATGGTCGAGCCGGGCACGACGGTCTACGAGGGCATGGTCATCGGTGAGAACTCGCGTCCGGACGACATGGACGTGAACATCACCAAGGAGAAGAAGCTCACCAACATGCGCAAGGCCACCTCCGAGGAGCTGGAGCGGCTCATCCCGCCGAAGCTGCTCAACCTGGAGCAGGCGCTGGAGTTCTGTGCCGAGGACGAGTGCGTGGAGGTCACGCCGGGCGCGGTCCGGGTGCGCAAGGTGGAGCTGGACCAGACGATCCGCGGTCGGTCCCGGAACCGGAAGCCCAAGCCCTGACGAAGGACCCCCTCGCCCCCCACCGCTCGCAGGCTCGCGGCGGGGCCCTGCGAGGGGGCCGGACGAGCTGACCGACGCCGTCGTCCCCCTCGGGGGACGGCGGCGTTCGTCGTCCCGGGGGTCCGGCGCGCCGCGAGGTCTGCTGAGACGGGTGGGGTCTCTGTGTCGAGAGTTGCCGCTCGATCACGGTTCGTGATGGCCCGCCGAGCGAGGCGACCGGGTTCGACGGCTCTCCTCGTGGCGCGCCGGGGTGTCGCGGCGGCGGTCGTACGTTCCGGTCCGGAGAGGTGTGCTCGCCGGGGGAGGCCGGGTGCACCTGGGGGAACGGTGTGAGAGGTGGTCGGGGAGCCGATGACGGTCCAGCGGGCAGCAGGTTTCCGGAACGGGATCGACGTGCGGGTGCGGCTGCGCCCGGCGACGGCAGCGACCGACGGGACGTTCGACGGCGCGTGGTGGCCACGCAGTCGACTGCTCTCCGTCGAGCTGCGCGAGCTCGCGGCGGCGCTGCAGAGCCTGGGCGTGCGGATCGACCGCTTCACCTACGCCGTGGGCGCCTGGGACGAGCCGCCGGCCCGCAAGATGCTGATCGGCGACCGCACCGTGCGCACCGGCGGGTTCGCGAGCATGGACCAGCAGCTGGTCTCCCTGACCGTGGACGGCGAGCGTCGGGTCGACCTGCTCGTGGTGCCGCCGGAGGCCGACGCGCTCACCGGTGTCCGGGCGCTCCGGCTCGCCGGCCTGCGCGAGGACACCGGCAACCCGCAGCGCGGGCTGCTCACCGCCCCGTCCCGGCCCCAGGTCGTCCCGCTGGCCGGCGTCCGCGCCGGCTGACGAGGTCGCGCCCCCGCACCCTGAGCCGGGTCGCCGACCGTCTGGCCGTGCCGCGACGCGGCTCCCCGGACGGTGCGGCGGCTCCACCCGGACCGGCAGTGAGCCGAGAGCGAACGGGCTGGACGGCGGCCGGACGGCTGCGCTGAGGTCGGGGCATGCGACTCCTCGTCCTCGGCGGCACGCACTTCCTCGGCCGGCACGTCGTCTCCGCGGCGCTGGACCGCGGTCACGAGGTGGCCACGTTCACCCGCGGCGTCTCCGGCGCACCGCCGGTCGGCGCCCGGTCACTCACCGGTGACCGGGACGACCCCGCCGCCCTGCCGGCCGCACTGGACGGCTGGCGCCCCGAGCTGGTCGTCGACACCTCCTGCCAGACCCGCGCGGCGGCGGTACACGCAGCGGCCGCGCTCGCCGACGTCGCCGGCTACGCCTTCGTCAGCAGCCTGAACGCCTACCGGGCCTGGCCGCCGGGGCCCATTGCCGGCGAGCAGGAGCCGACCTGGGACTCCGACGAGGACACCTACGGGCCGGTCAAGGCGCACGCCGAGCGGGTGCTGGGCGCAGTGCTGGGGGAGCGGTTCCTGACCGCCCGGGCCGGGCTGATCGTCGGGCCGCACGACCCCCTGTCCCGGCTGGGCTGGTGGCTGGACCGGATCGCCGCCGGTGGGCGGGTCGTCGTCCCGGCCGAGGGGCTGGACCAGCCGATCGCCCTGATCGACGCCCGCGACCTGGCCGGTTGGCTGGTCGAGATGGCCGAGCGCGGGCAGGGTGGCCCGGTCAACGCCACCGGCCCGGCCGGGATGACGACGTTCGGCGGGCTGCTGGACACCTGCCGGGAGGTCACCGGCGGGGATGCGGAGTGGGTGCCGGTGCCCGAGGCGGAGCTGCTGTCGGCCGGCGTCCAGGAGTGGACGCACCTGCCGCTGTGGCTGGCCACCGGCGCCGCCCGCACCGCCTGGGACGTCGACACCAGCCGGGCCCGGGAACTCGGCCTGCCCTCCCGCCCGGTGCGCGACTCGGTCGCCGACACCTGGGCCCGGATGCAGACCGGTGACCGCCCGCAGCCCCCGGCCGGCCGGGAGCTGCCGGGCCTGCCTCCCGACCTGGAGCAGCGGCTGCTGACGTCTGCGGGTTGACCCACCCCCAGGTGGCTCGACCCGTCGGCTCAGCCCCGGCGGCGGACCCGCACCACCTCGTCGGCGTGGTGGTGGCCGTTCTCGCCGGCCGGCCGCGGCTGGGTGCCGGCCAGGACGACGTCCCACTCCTGCAGGTCCAGGTCGGCGAGGACGTCGGCGGCTGCGGCGAAGCGGTCCGCGCCCCACACGGCGGCGCGCTCCTCGTCGTACCCGTGACCGACCCACAGCAGCGTGCCGCCGGTGGCGACGGCCGCGGCCAGCCGGGGCACCAGCACCTGGCGCACCGCGGCCTCCGGGTGCAGGAAGTGGGCGGTGACCAGGTCGAACGCCGCGGCGGCGGGCTGCCAGGTGGCGACGTCGCCCTGCACCCAGGTCGTCCGGTCGCCGAGCCCGGCGGCGGACGCCTGGGCGGCGCCGCGGTCGAGGGCGGTCTGCGACCAGTCCAGGCCGGTCACCTGCCAGCCGCGGGAGGCCAGCCACAGGGTGTCGCCGCCCTCGCCGCAGCCGACGTCCAGGGCCCGCCCCGGGGGCAGGTCGGCCGCCTGTGCGGCGAGCGTGGGGTTGACCCGGCCGCTCCAGAGCGCCGCCGCGGCGGAGTAGCGCTCCTCCCAGGCGGCGTGGTCGTGGAGGTCGTTCGCCGGCTGCTGGTGGTCGTGCACCGTTCCTCCTCAGATCCCGTGCCGGCGGTCGCCGAGCACCTGGTCGCACAGCTCCCGCTCGACGGCGGGGGAGAAGACCCGGCGTCCGGCCACGGCCCGGCGGGTGTCCTCCATGATCAGGTCGGCGTTGACCGCCGCCCCGGCGGTGAGCCCGGCCGCGGCCGAGCTGATCACCTGGGCCTTGATGTCGGTGACGTTCCCGGCCGCCCAGACCCCGGGGACGGCGGTCGCGCCGGTGCCGTCCACCGGCACCCCGCTGCCCATCACCAGCTCGCCCATCCGCTGCTCGACCGCCTCGAGCCCCAGTGACTCCAGGACGCCGGCCCGTGCGGTGAACCGCGGGGCCACCACCACTGCGTCACGGGCGAAGACCGTGCCGTCGTCGAGCCGGACGCCGGTCAGCCGCCCGTCGGCGGACTCCAGGCCGGCGACCTCACCGACGACCACGCTGATGCCCCGCGCGGCCAGCTGCTCCCACTCGTCCTCGGTGGGCTGCGGGCCGGTGTGCAGGAAGAGGGTGACGTCGGCGCTCCACTGCCGCCACATCAGCGCCTGGTGCACACCGACGGCGCTGGTGGCCAGCACGCCGATCGCCTGGTCGCGCACCTCCCAGCCGTGGCAGTACGGGCAGTGCAGGACGGCGCTGCCCCAGAGCTCGAGGACCCCCGGGACGTCGGGCAGTTCGTCCACCAGCCCGGTGGTCACCAGCAGCCGCCGGCTGCGCACCGACCGCCCGTCGGCCAGCCGCACCTCGAAGCCGCCGTCGACCGGGGCGGCCGAGGTCACCTCACCGTCGGTGAACTCCCCGCCGTAGCCGGCCACCTCGCCCCGGCCGATCGCCAGAAGCTCGCGCGGCGGCGTGCCCTCGCGGCCCAGGTAGTTGTGCGCGTGCGCGGCTGGGGCGTTGCGGGGCGCCCCGCCGTCCACCACCAGCACCGATCGGCGGGCGCGGCTGAGCGCCAGCGCACCGCTGAGGCCGGCGGCGCCACCGCCGACCACCACCACGTCGTACTCCGTCTCCACCGTGCGCTCCTCTGCTCGGACGGCGGGTCACCGGGGTGGTGACCCGCCGGGTCCGACAGTGCGCCGGGGCAGGCGAAGCTGGCAAGGATCCTTGCCGCTACGGCAAAACCGTCAGCAGTGCGTGCGGCCCGCCGGGAGGCCGTCGGCGTCCACCGGCGCCACCTGGTTGGGGTGTGCCCGGCGCTCGGCGCGGGCCACCCGCTCCTGCTCGGCCAGCTGCTCCGCCTCGGCGACCAGCGCCTCGGCCGCCTCCTGTGCCCGCTCCCTGCGGTACTCGCGGAACGACCAGACCACCGCTGCCGCCCAGGTGACGTAGACGACCGTGAGCACCGCGTATCGGACCGGGTCGCTGGCACCGACCCAGTCGCTGCCGAGCAGGCTCGTCGCGTTGGTGGAGACGATCATCCCGCCGACCCCGGCGCCCAGCAGGCGTGGCGGGACGAAGCGGACCAGCCAGGCGGCCAGCGGTGCGGCGACCAGGCCACCGGCCAGCAGGCCGAGCACCCAGAAGGCGTTGATGCCCTGGCTGCCGAGGGCGAAGAGGAAGCCCAGGCTCGCGGCGAGGGAGACCAGGAACTCCGAGGTGTCGACCGAGCCGATCGTCTTGCGCGGCTCCATCCGGCCGCTGGCCAGGATGGCCGGGGTGCTGACCGGGCCCCAGCCGCCACCGCCGGTGGCGTCGATGAAGCCCGCGGTCAGGCCGAGCGGGGCCAGGAACCGCTTGCGCATCGGCTTGCCCAGCTGGCGCTTGTCGAGGCCGCGCAGGGTGAACCGGATCAGCAGGTAGAGGCCCAGGCCCAGCAGGATCAGCGACATCACCGGCGCGGCGATCGCGGTGGAGAGGTTCGACAGCACGGTCGCCCCGATGAAGGCGCCGATCGCGCCGGGGACGCCGATCCGGGCGACGACCTTCCAGTCGACGTTGCCGAACTTCCAGTGCGAAAGCCCCGAGGCGAGGTTGGTGCCGATCTCGGCGAGGTGCACCGTGGCCGAGGCGGCGGCCGGGTTGGTGCCGATGGCGAGCAGCAGCGTCGTCGAGGTGACGCCGTAGCCCATGCCCAGGCTGCCGTCGACGAGCTGGGCGCCGAGGCCCGCGAGGGCGAGCAGGATCAGGGTCTTCACGAGGGAGGTGCTCCGGGTTCCAGGGTGCGGGCGCGCCGGGTGAGGGCGCAGCGGACCGCGGTGGACGAGGGGCGCCGGACGGCGCGGGAGGTCAGCGGGCCGGACAGGCGGCGGTGCTGACCCGGAGCAGGTCGACGTGCAGGCGGCTCACCAGGAAGGCGCCGGGGAGGGTGGACGGGAGGCGGGTGGGGAGCCCACCGGTGCTCGCCGTCGTCGTCACGCCGACATTCCTACCATGTTGGTAGAGATTGTGGGCAAGGGGGCCGGGAGTGCCCCGTCACGTCCGCAGGACGTCGTCGCGCACGGTCGCCCAGGAGACCGCGGCGCCCAGCACCATCACCCCCGCACAGAGGCCCACGGCCAGCGAGTAGCCGGAGCTGAACGACGCGGCGTCGGTGTGGTCGTCGCCGGAGAGCCCGACCGCCACCGGCAGCGCCGCGATCGCGAGCAGGTTCGCCGCCCGGGCGACGGCGTTGTTGACCCCGCTGGCCACCCCGGCCAGGTGGTCGGGGGCGGCGCCGAGGACGGTCGCGGTCAGCGGGGCCACCACCAGCGACATGCCCAGCCCCAGGCCGAGCGAGCCGGGCAGCACGTCGACCCACCAGGAGCTGCCGGGCCCGACCCGGGTGAGCCACAGCAGGCCACCGGCGGACACCAGCGGGCCGACGGTCATCGGCAGCCGCGGCCCGATCCGCTGGGCGAGCGCGCCGGCCCGGGCCGACAGCAGCGTGATCACCAGGATCGTGGGCAGCAACGCGGCGCCGGCCGCGGTGGCGTCGTAGCCGAGCACGGTCTGCAGCTGCAGGACGAGGAAGAACATGACGCCACCCAGCGCCCCGTACACCGCCAGGGTGCTCAGGTTGGCGCCGGTGAACTGACGGTCGGCGAAGATCCCCAGCGGCAGCATCGGCTGGGCCGCCCGGCGCTCCCGGACGACGAACGCCGCCCCGGCCAGCACACCGACCGCCGCGGCGACCACCACCTCCGGGCTCCCGGGGTCGCTGCCCGCCGAGATCAGCGCGTCGGTGACCCCGGCCAGGGCCAGCGCACCGAGGACGGCGCCGAGCACGTCGAAGCGCCCGGTGCGCCCGGGGTCCCGGCTCTCCGGCAGGTGCCGGGCGGCCACCAGGACGACGACCACCGCGAACGGCACGTTGATCCCGAACACCCAGCGCCAGCCCACCGTGTCGACCAGGAAGCCGGCCAGGAACGGGCCGACCAGCCCGGCCAGCCCACCCAGCGCCGACCACAGGCCGATCGCCCGCGGCCGGTCCTGGTGCCGGAAGGACGCCTGGATGATCGCCAGGCTCCCGGGGGTCAGCAGTGCCCCGCCGACGCCCTGCAGCACCCGCGCGGTGACGAGCTGGCCGGTCGTCTGCGCCAGCCCGCAGGCCAGCGAGGCGACGGCGAACCAGACGACCCCGAGCACGAAGACCCGGCGGCGTCCGTACCGGTCGCCCAGGGAGCCGCCGAGCAGCACGAGCGAGGCCAGCGCGAGCGTGTACCCGGTCACCGTCCACTGCAGCCCGGACAGGGACGAGCCGAGGTCCCGGCTGATCGAGGGGAGCGCGACGGTGACCGCGGTGGCGTCGAGCAGCGCTATCGCCGAGGCGAGCACGGTGGCCAGAAGCACCCAGCGGCCCGGGGCGGTGCCCAGCGCGACCGGCTGACCGGCGAGCGGCGGCGGACCGGCCGCGGCGGGCGGGGTCGCGGTCACCGGGTCATCCTGGTCGACGCCGGCGGCTGCGCACCTCCGGTGTGGCCCGGCTCTCGTCCCCCGCCGCGCACGGCCGGGAACTGGACGGCGGGCCCGGACGACTGTGCAACCGTGCAGCAGCAGGAGCGGACCCGGCGAGCAGCCCACCGCCGTCCCCGGGTGGGGGTGCGCCGGCTGTCCGGCGCCCTCCTGTTGCTGGGGGTGCTGCTCGGCGTGCTCGTCGACGTGGGCACCGCGCGGCCGGCGGCCGCGCACGCCACCGTGGTGACGACGACGCCGGCCGACAGCGCCCGGCTGGACTTCGCGCCGGCCGAGGTGGTCATCGAGTTCGACGAGCCGGTCTCCCTCGGCGCCGGCTACGCGCGGGTGCTCGACGGCGAGGGGGAGCGGGTCGACACCGGGGCCGCCGAGGTGCGCGGCAGCACCCTCACGGTGCCGCTGCGCGACCAGCTGCCCGACGCCGGCTACGTGGTGACCTACCGGGTGGTCTCGGCGGACTCCCATCCCGTCTCGGGTGCCTTCTCCTTCGCGGTGGGTGAGGGGGAGCTGGTGGCGGCCGGCTCCGTCGGCGAGGGGGACGGCGCGGACCCGGGCGTGGCCGTGGCGCTGCCGGTCGCCCGCTGGCTGAGCTACCTCGGCCTGACCCTCGGGCTCGGCGTCCCGCTGGTGCTGGCCACCTGCTGGCCGGGGGGCTGGGCGGTGCCGCGGCTGCGGCGGCTGGCCGGTGCCGGGCTGGCCGCGGTCGTGGTCGGCGGGGTGCTCTCGCTGCTGCTGCAGGGCCCCTACGCCGCCGGGAGCGGGCTCGGGTCGCTGGTGGACCCGCAGCTGCTGGGCACCACTCTGGACTCGACCTTCGGCCGGACGCTGCTGCTGCGGGTGGTGCTCGCCGGGCTGCTGGCCGCCGTCCTGCTGCGTGGCTGGCGGCGGGGGAGGGCGCCGGGGACGGGCTGGCTGATCGCCGCCGGGGGGCTCGCCGCCGCGCTGGTGGTCGCCGTCGCCGCGGTGGGTCACCCGGTCGCCGGGCCGCTGCCGGTGCTGGCCGTGGCGGTGGCCGCCGTGCACGTCGCGGCGATGAGTGCCTGGCTGGGCGGGCTGGTCGCGCTGTTCGCCGGCGCCCTCCGAGGGCCGACGCCGGCGGGGGAGCTGGCCGCCGCGCTGCCCCGGTGGTCGTCGCTGGCGGCCGGCTGCATCGGCGCGCTGGTCGTCACCGGGGTGCTGCAGTCGGTCCGCGAGGTCGGGTCGGTGTCCGCGCTCTTCGCCACCACCTACGGCTGGGTGCTGGTGGCGAAGGTCGTCCTCGTGCTGCTGGTGCTGGTCGCCGCGCTGGTGAGCCGGGACTGGGTGCAGCAGCGGGTGGGCACCCGCCGCCGTCCCTCGCGCCGGGTCGTCGCGCAGGCGTTCGCCGCGGGGGAGGCATCCACCACCGACGGCCCCGCCACCGGAGACCCCGCCACCGAGGACCCTGCTGCCGAGCCGCCGGCGACGATCGGCGTGCTGCGCCGCGCGGTGCTGGTCGAGCTCGTCGGGGCGGCCGTCGTCCTCGCGTTGTCCGCGGTGCTGGTCGGCACGCCGCCGGCGAAGGCCGCCGTCGCCCAGCCGGTCGAGGTGACCCTGCCGCTCCAGTCGGCCGGTGGCACGACCGGCGCCGGCACGGTGCAGGTCCTCCTCGACCCGGCCACCCCCGGGCCGACCACGCTGCACGTCTACCTCTTCGACGCCGACGGGCGGCTGACCCAGCCGCAGCAGATCGGGGTCACCCTCACCGAGGTGGGGCAGGAGATCGGCCCGCTGGATGTCGACCTCGCCCCGGCCGGGCCCGGCCACTACGTCGGCGACCCGACGCTGCCCACCGACGGCAGCTGGACCCTCACCGTGACCGTCCGGCTGGACGAGTTCACCGCGGCCACCGCCAGCACCGTCTTCCCGGTGCGCTGACACCCCCTGCACCAGACCGATCCGAGGAGAACCGTTGTCCCTGTCCCTGCTCCGTCCCGCGCGCCGTCCGGCCGTCGTCCTGCTGACCGCGCTGCTCGCCTCGACGGGGCTGCTCGTCGCCGGCACCGGGGTCGCGTCCGCGCACGTCACCGTCTCCTCCGGTGACGCCGAGCCGGGTGGCTACGGCAAGCTCACCTTCCGGGTGCCGAACGAGAGCGACACCGCCAGCACGGTCGGGCTGCGCGTCCAGGTCCCCACCGATACCCCGCTCACCTCGCTGCGCGCGCAGCCGGTGCCCGGCTGGACCGTCTCGATGACCGAGGCGCAGCTCCCCGAGCCGGTCGAGGTGCACGGCGAGCCGGTCGAGCAGGCCGTCTCGGTCGTGGAGTTCCGGGCCGAGGAGGGGCAGGGCATCGCCCCGGGTGAGTTCCAGGAGTTCGCCCTCTCCGGCGGGCCGTTCCCGGAGACCGACGAGCTGACCTTCAACGCGGTGCAGACCTACAGCGACGGCACCGAGGCCGCCTGGATCGAGCCCACCGTCGACGGCCAGCCCGAGCCGCGGTATCCGTCGCCGGTGCTGTCGCTGGCGGCCGACGACGCCGACACCCCGACCGACACGGCGGCGACGGCCGACCCGGCGGCGGACGACGAGGGGAGCGACGGCACGGCGGTCACCGCGCTGGTGCTGGCGGTGCTCGGGCTGCTCGCCGGGCTGGGCGGTCTGTTCCTCGGTCTGTCCGCTCGCCGTCGTACCGTGTCCTCGTGAGTTCTGCTTCCCGTCCGACCCGTACCGGGCTGACCGCGCTGGCCCTCTCGACCGGTCTGCTCCTGGCCGGCTGTGGCGGGGACGCCGACGCCGGTGCCGAGGCCGCCGGGCACGACCACGAGTCGGCGGAGGCCCCGGCCACGCTGGAGGGCGGTGTGCAGGAGGGCGGCATGCAGCTGGTCGACCCGTACCAGAAGCCGGACTTCACGCTCACGGACACCAGCGGTGCGCCGTTCGACTTCGCCGAGCAGACCGCGGACGGGCCGACACTGCTGTTCTTCGGCTTCACCCACTGCCCGGACATCTGCCCGACCACGATGGCCGACGTGATGCTGGCGCTGGGCGAGGTCGACCCGGCGGTGGCCGAGAAGACGTCGGTGGTGTTCGTGACCACCGACCCGGCGCGGGACACCCCCGAGGTGCTGGGGGAGTACCTGGACCGGTTCGACGCCGGGCTGCCGACCCAGTTCATCGGGCTCACCGGCGACCAGGAGCAGATCGACCAGGCGCAGCTGGCCGCCGGGGTGCCGCAGGCGCAGAACGGCGGCGAGAGCCACTCGGCGCTGCTGCTGCTCTACGGCACCGACGGGGAGGCCGACGTCGCCTTCGACTCGGCCAACACCGCCCGCGACATCGCCATCGAGCTGGCTGCCGTCGCCGGGTGAGCCCCGCCGGTCACGTCTGGGCGACCGGGGTGGGCCGGGTCCTCGTCGTCCTGCTCGGGGTGCTCGCCGTCCTCGCCGTCGCGGCACCCGCGTCGGCGCACGTGGGCGGGGGCGCGGCGGGCAGCGACTTCGACGCGGCCGTCCGGACGGTCTCCCCGGAGCTGCCGGGGGTGAGCGTGCGGGTGCTGCAGTTCGGGGACGAGCTCGAGGTGGTCAACGAGACCGACACCGAGCTGACGGTGCCGGGGTACTCGGGTGAGCCGTACCTGCGGATCGGGCCGGACGGCGTGTGGCGCAACGCCGCGAGCCCGGCGACCTACCTCAACCTGGACCGGTACGGGCGCACGCCGATGCCGGACGGCGTCGACATCACCGCGGCGCCGCGCTGGGAGCAGGTCTCCACCCAGTCGCAGTACGTGTGGCACGACCACCGGACGCACTGGATGACCCAGGACCAGCTCCCCCCGGTGGTGGCCGCGGACCCGTCCCGGCCGCACACGGTCATCGAGTGGACCGTGCCGATGACCCACGGCGGCACCGACGTCGTCGTGCAGGGGGTGCTCACCTGGAGCCCGCCGCCACCGGCCTGGCTGGTCTGGCCCGGCTACGTGCTGCTGCTGGCCGGCACGGTCGCGGCCGGCTGGCTCGCCCGCGGTCCCCGGCCGCTGGCCGTCGTGCTCACCCTGGGTGCGCTGGCCGCGATCTACCACGCGCTGGCCACGCCCGAGCCGCCGAGCAGCGTCTCCTCGCACACCGGGGCGATCGTGTCGGCCCTGCTCCCGGCGCTGCTGGTGCTGCTGGCGACGGCGATCGGGGTGCGGGCGGCCGCGCGTGGGCGCGGCGTCCTCACCGGCCTGATGGCGGTGGTGGTCGGCTGGTTGCTGCTGGTGCAGGGCCTGCCCGACGTCGACGTGCTGTGGACGGCGAACGCGCTGACCGCCGGGCCGCAGGTGCTGGCCCGGGTGGCGGTCGCGGTGCTCGTCGCCGGTGGGCTGGGGCTGGTCCTCGGCGGGGTCGGCGCGGTCCGGCGGTTCCGGGACGACGCCCGCGACCCCGTGGCCCCGGTGGACGAACCCGCCCTGCACTGACGGGTCGACGTGTCGACTGGTCGACGAGTCGGTCCGTGGGACTCGTGTGACAGTGACTCGGCGTGTCGTGTCGAACACGCCGAGCAGCGAATTACAAGGCTGTCACTTGGTGTTTGGATGTCCCAGACCGAGCCGGAGCCGTAGGAGGACGCCGGGGGTTCCAGGAGAGGCAGGCGCATGGGTTCGAGGCACGCCGGCACCACGGTCCGCAGCCGCGGACGTGAGGTCGCACCGTCCTCGGGTTCCCAGCCCTCGGTCTCGCCCTACTCCGAGTCCTCGCCGTCCGGGTCCCCGACCTCCGGCTCCTGGCCGGTCGCGCTGCCGGCTGCCCCGCGGGCGGTCGCCCGCCGGCGTCCGGCCGCGCTGCTCGCGGCGCTGGTCGTGGGGGCCACGGTCGCCCTGGTCGGCACGCAGGCGCTGCCCGCCGCCGACGCCCGCGAGTCGGTCGCGGTGGAGGAGCTGCTCGGCTCGGACGCCGAGGGGCTGCTGGAGACCGAGCTGAGCCCGCAGCTGGCGATCACCGAGGTCGAGGCGCGTGCCCGGCTGGAGGAGGTCGCTGCCTCCCGCCAGGCGCGGGCCGAACGGGTCGCGCAGGAGCAGGCCGCCGCTGCCGAGGCCGCCGAGGCGGCTGCGGAGGCGGCCCGGCCGAAGGCCTCACCGCCGATCAAGGGCGCCCGGCTGACCAGCTGCTTCTGCCCGCGCTGGGGCACCATGCACTGGGGCATCGACCTCGCCGCGCCGATGCTGACCCCGGAGTACGCGGTCGAGGACGGCGTCGTCCTCCGGGCCGGTGCGGCCAGCGGCTACGGCCTGGTGGTGTACATCCTGGGCGTGAGTGGCGACGTGACCGTCTACGGGCACATGGAGAAGATCACGGTCGCGGCCGGTGACGTGGTGAGCGCCGGCGACCAGATCGCCCTGCTGGGCAGCCGCGGCCAGTCGACCGGCCCGCACCTGCACTTCGAGGTCCACTCCGGCGGCGTGGACGGCAAGCGCGTCGACCCGGTCGCCTGGCTCCGCGACCGCGGCGTCGAGCTGTAGCAGGACTCCGTCCCCTGGCCGGTCAGGGAACGGGTCCTCCCTCAGACCTGGCGGGACCAGGCGGTGACCAGGGTCGGCAGCACGATCCCGACGTGGAACGGCAGCAGGACCGCGCCCAGCAGCACCCCGCTGTCCGGGGTCGGCCAGCCGGCGACCAGCCAGACGCCGACGGTGATGAGCTGCACGGTCAGCAGGCCGAGGCCGATCCGGTAGGCGCGTGCGTACGCCTCGCCGCGCAGCTGCCACTGACGCTCGTCGAGCGCCTCTGCCGGCAGCTCCTCCACTCCGCGGGTGCTGCCCTTGAGGGCGCCGAGGCAGAGGACGAACGCCACCAGCAGCGCCGACAGGCCGATGGCGAAGAGGATCGGCGCCTGTTCGGCGAGGAAGAACAGGCCCGCTTCTGCCACGAGCAGGCCGCACATGGCCACCACCAGCCGGCGGCGGACGCGCGGGGTGCGGATGTACTCGAAGCGCGGGTCGTCGAGGCGGGCGGCGCGGCGCTGGACACGGGTGGGGGTGCTCATCAGGGCTCCTTGGTGCCGTAGACCTGCTCGGACAGGGTGCGGAACGGGGTGAGGGAGAAGACCGCCTCCATCGGGAGGCCGAAGACCGCGGCCAGTCGCAGCGCGAGGGTGGCGCTGGGGCTGTACTCGCCGCGCTCCAGGTAGCCGATCGTCTGGTAGTGCACGCCGACGGCGTCGGCCAGCTCCTGGCGGGACATGCCGCGCTCGGTGCGCAGCAGGGTGAGGCGGTTGTACAGCTCCACCTCGTCGGAGCGTTTACGTGGTGCCATGTAGCAAAAGTACTACGCGACGCTGCGGATCGACAACCCTGACCACGATCGCTGCCATGCTGACGGTCGTGAGCCGGGCGAGCGAGGACTCGAACCGCCGGATGCTGCGGGCCCGGGACGCGATGGACCGCTCGTACGCTGAGCCGCTCGACGTCCCGACCCTGGCCCGGGTTGCCTGCGTCTCCGATGCGCACTTCATCCGCACCTTCCGGGCCACCTTCGGGGAGACGCCGCACCGCTACCTGCAGCGGCGCCGGGTGGAGCGGGCGATGTGGCTGCTGCGCAGCACCGAGGAGACGGTCACCGACATCTGCATGGCGGTCGGCTTCTCCAGCCTGGGCACGTTCAGCCGGGTGTTCACCGAGATCGTCGGGGAGCCGCCGAGCGTCTACCGCCGGCGTGGGCCGCTGGCGCCGGTGCCCAGCTGCTTCGGCATGCGCTGGCTGCGGCCGAGCACGGACAGCGCAGTTTCGGAGAAGCCCGGGGACGAGCGCCGCCCCTAGCGTCCTGACCATGTTGAACACCATCACGATCACGCAGATCTTCGTCCCCGATCAGGACGCCGCGCTCGACTTCTACGTCGGCAAGCTCGGCTTCGAGGTGCGGACCGACCAGCAGTTTGGCCCGATGCGCTTCCTCACCGTCGCGCTGCCCAGCGACCCGGGCCACGCCGTCCTGCTGGAGCGGCCCGGGCCGCCCGGCTACAGCGAGGAGATCGCCGCCCAGGTGCGGGACCTCATCTCCAAGGGCGCCGCCGGCGGGCACCTGTTCTTCTCCACCGACGACGCGTACAAGACCCACGCCGAGCTCCGGGAGCGGGGGGTGGAGATCGCCGAGGAGCCGGTCGTGCAGCCCTATGGCATCGACTTCGGCTTCCGCGACCCGTTCGGCAACCACGTCCGCGTCGCCCAGCTCACCCCGCCACCGTCCGCCTGACGCCGTCCCGGTCGGCCCGCGCTCAGGACTCCGGCACGGTCCGGGGGCGGGTCAGCCGGGCGCGCAGCAGCAGCCCGGCGAGCACGGCGAGGAGGACGAGCACCGGTGCCAGTCCGGCGTCGGTCGCGACCCGCTCGCCGAAGGCGCGGGCGAGCAGGACGACGGTGCACGCCCAGGCCGTGCCGCTGACCAGGAGCACCGGGGCGACCAGCCGCAGCGGCACGCCGGCGCCACCGGCCACCCGGGGCGTCAGGGTGCGGCTGACTGCGGCCCACTGGGCGACGGCGAGGACGACGGCGCTGCCGCCCGGCCCCTGGGTGGTCAGCCAGTCGCGGGCCCAGCGCACCGCGGGGTTGACCCGCGCGCGCAGCCGGCCGGGCCGGGCACCGGTGCCGCGCCGCCGGTGTCCCTGCCGCCAGCCGAACAGCGCGCCGCCGATGCTGGCCGTGGCGGCCACCGCGATCGGCAGCGCCGGGTGGGTGCCCGAGACCGCCGACCACAGCCCCAGGACGACGAGGGTGGTCGACCCGGGCAGCAGCACGCCGAGCACGACGCCGCTCTCCGGGACCAGCAGCAGGGCAGCGACGCTCAGCACGAGCACGGCGGGCCAGCTGCCGACCTGCTCCAGCGCCGCACTCACCACCGCCGTCCACCGGCCGATCCTGTCGTTCCCACGCTGCTCCTGACCCTGCCCGCCGCCCAGACTGATCGGCCGCGCTGACAGTTCCCGGTGCGAGCCTGGCGGGAGGCGGGCGCCGGGACCATCGGGGAACCCCCTGACCCGACCCGGATACGTCAGCAGCGCGCCGAGGTCGGCGCCCGCAACGTCGAGAGCCCGTCGAGACGGCAGGCTCGGCGTGGAGCGCTGACGACACGACACCCGGTGAGGGCCCCCCTCGCCGGGTGCCGTTCACCGCGATGTATCGTTCTCCACGGCTCGGACACACCAGACCGGGTCGGCAAGGGGCTGTGGCGCAGCTGGTAGCGCACCACACTGGCAGTGTGGGGGTCAGGGGTTCGAGTCCCCTCAGCTCCACCCTTCGGACCAGGGTCTTCTTCGGAAGGCCCTGGTCCGAAATCGTTTCCTGGCCGCCGTTGGCCGCCCACCTCGGATGGGAGAGCGGCACCGCGTCCGGGCTGGGGCCGGCTGGCCGGTCAGTCCTCAGCGGCGGCGAACCGCACGGTGCGGGTGGCCGGGTCGGCCGTCACGAGCCGGACCCGGACCCGCTCGCCCGGGGTCAACCGCCCGTAGCAGCGGGCTTCCACGGCCAGTTCGGTGAGCAGCACAGTGGACCGCTTCTCGTCCGCGTCGAGCACGACGGCGTCGAACACCTCCCCGACCCGGCCGGCCAGCACGGTGGCCTCGACCAGGTCGATGACGGCGCGCTCGACCTCGCGCGTGCGCCGGTCCGAGGCGGCCATCAGCCCCGGCAGCTCCGGCAGTGCGGCGCGCAGCTCGGCGGAGGGCTGCTGCCCGGCAGCCAGCGCCAGGCAGACCTCGGTGCCGAACCGGTCGACCAGTCGTCGCAGCGGCGCGGTCACGTGCGCGTAAGGCGCGCCGACGCCACCGTGTCCCGGCTGGGCGGGCGGCGGGCCGTCGAACGCGGTGTAGGCGGCGCCGCGCAGCAGTGAGGTGGCGGCGTCCAGGAACGCCGCGTGCCGGGGCCGCGACGGGTCCAGACCGGCGATGACGTCGCCGGGACCGGCGCCGTCCGGCCAGTCGACGCCGAGCCCCGGAGCGAGCCGGCGGAGGGTGTCGACCGAGCCCGGGTCGGCCGGCGGCAGCGTGCGCAGCACCCCGACTCCGCCGGCCAGCATCAGCCGGGCCGCGCACCGTCCGGTGAGCAGCGAGATCTGCGCGTTCCAACCCTCGACGTCGGACTGGCCGCGGAAGGCGATCGTCCAGCCACCGTCGGGTCCTGGCTCCACCTCCTGGGACGGCGTGCCCAGCTCGATCGCACCCCGGTCCCGGGCGCGAGCCTGCAGGAGTCGGCCGATCTCGGGCAGCAGCTCCAACTCGACGGGGACGACAGCGCCCACCGACTCGTAGTCCAGCTGGGCCCGGCTGCGCACCCGGGCGCGGCGCAGGTCCACGGCGGTGACCTCGCCGTCGGCGTCCAGGTCGATGGTCCAGAGCGCCGCCGGCCGCAGTTGGCCGGGCAACAGGCTGGCTGCTCCCTCGGACAGTTGTGGCGGGTGCAGCGGCGTCCGGCCGTCGGGGGAGTAGACGGTCTGGCCGCGGCGCCGGGCTTCGGCGTCGATGGCGCTGCCGAGCGGCACGAAGGCGCCGACGTCGGCGATCGCGTAGGACACGCGGTAGCCGCCCGCGGTGCGGGCCAGGTGCACGGCCTGGTCCAGGTCGCGGGCACCGGCCGGGTCGATGGTGACCAGCGGCAGGTCGGTGGCGTCGTGGTCGGGCAGCGGTGGGTCGGCGGCGACCCGGTCCGCCTCGGCCAGCACGTCGGCCGGGAACTCGTCGGGCACCCCGGCCTCCGCCCGGATCGCGGCGAAGTCGAGCGGTCCGGACACCCTCAGCACGCGAGCCACGCCGCCACCCTGGCACGAGGGGTCGGGTACTGCGATTTGCGTAGTCGGAGCCTGCGTCTGCACGACGACGGGGCCCCTGCCTGGACGAAACGCTGCTCGGGACAACCACCACGACAACTGGGGTGTACCGACATGGCAGGTTTGCTCGATCGTCTTGGCCGCTTCTCCTTCCGCCGGCGGTGGTCGGTCGCTGTGCTCTGGCTGCTCGTCCTCGCCGGGGCGGTGACGGCCGCCGTCACGTCCGAGGGCCCGGTGAACACCCGGGCGACCATCCCGGGCATCGAGTCGCAGGACGCGTTCGACCTCCTCGCGGAGCGCTTCCCGGACACGCCCTCGGACAGCGCGTCGGCGACCCTCGTCTTCGTCGCCCCTGACGGCGGGTCGCTGGAGGCGCCGGCGAACCAGGCGGCCGTCGAGGCGGCGCTGGCCACCGTCGCCGACAGCCCGCAGGTGTCAAGGGTGGTGCCGCCCTCCGCGGGCGCGAGCATCAGCGCCGACGGCACGACCGGCTTCGCGTCGGTGAGCTACGACGTGCCGTCGGCTGAGGTGACCGACGAGTCGCGCGTCGTGCTGGAGGAGGCGGTCGAGCAGGCGCGGGACGACGGGCTGACCGCGGAGATGCGTGGCTCGGCGCTCAAGAGCCCCACCAGCATGAGCGCCACCGAGCTCATCGGGGTCGCGATCGCGGCCGTCGTCCTGCTGATGACCTTCGGGTCGCTGGTGGCCGCGGGGCTGCCGCTGCTCACGGCGATCATCGGGGTGGCCATCTCGTTCCTCGGCGTCTGGGCCCTCGCCGGCCCGCTGGGGATGGCGATCACCAGCGGAATGCTCGCGCTGATGCTGGGCCTCGCGGTCGGCATCGACTACGCGATGTTCGTCGTCTCGCGGTACCAGGAGGAACGGCAGAGCCAGGACGACGCCGAGGCGGCGGCCGGCCGCGCCGTCGGCACCGCCGGGTCCGCGGTCGTGTTCGCCGGGACGACGGTGGTGATCGCGCTCGCCGGGCTGTTCGTGGTCGGCATCCCGTCGCTGATGAAGATGGGGCTGGCCGCCGCGGGCGCCGTCGTCGTGGCCGTCCTGGTCGCGCTGACGCTGGTCCCGGCGCTGCTGGGCATGTTCCCGAACCGGGTCCGCTCGCGGTCGCAGCGGCGGGGGGCTGGCACGAACCCCCGCGTCCCGGTGGCCCGCACGTGGAGGCGGCTGGTGCGGCGCCGGCCGCTGCTGGTCACGGTGGCCGGGGTCGCGGTGCTCGCTGCCGTCGCCGTCCCGGCGCTGTCGTTGCAGCTGGGCACTCCCGGGGACGCCTCGCTGCCGACCACGGCGACCGAGCGCCGGGCCTACGACCTGCGGGCCGAGGCGTTCGGCCCCGGCTCCAACGGTCCGCTGACCGTGGTGGTCGACGCCCGCGGTGCGAGCGACCCGCAGACCGCGGTGACGGCCGTCGCGGACGACCTCGCAGCGACCGACGGCGTGGCCTCGGTGTCGACCCCGACCTTCAACGCGCAGGGCGACACCGCGATCCTCACCGCCGTCCCCACCACCGGGCCGACCGACGAGCGCACCGAGGCGCTGGTGGAGTCGCTGCGCGACGCCCGCCCGGCCGTGGAACGCGACCAAGGGGTGAGCTACGAGATCACCGGGACGACGGCGCTCGACATCGACATGGCGCAGAAGACCCAGTCGGCCCTCGTGCCCTACGTCGCGCTCGTCGTCGGTCTCGCGGTGCTGCTCCTGCTGGTGGTCTTCCGCTCGATCTGGGTGCCCATCAAGGCCGCGGTCGGCTTCCTGCTCTCGCTGTTCGCCTCGATCGGGGTGATCGTCGCGGTCTTCCAGTGGGGCTGGGCAGGTGATCTGCTCGGTGTCGAGCAGACTGGCCCGGTCATGAGCCTGATGCCCATCCTGCTGGTGGGGATCGTGTTCGGGCTGGCGATGGACTACGAGGTGTTCCTGGTGTCGCGGATGCGGGAGGCGCACGTGCACGGTGTGCCTGCCCGCCAGGCGGTCAGCACGGGCTTCGCGCAGAGCTCGAAGGTCGTGGTCGCCGCCGCGGTGATCATGATCGCGGTCTTCGGCGGGTTCG
Organism: Modestobacter sp. KNN46-3; assembly: GCF_011039295.1. Lineage (NCBI taxonomy): Bacteria > Bacillati > Actinomycetota > Actinomycetes > Geodermatophilales > Geodermatophilaceae > Modestobacter > Modestobacter sp. KNN46-3. The sequence goes on from NZ_JAAKGN010000003.1 coordinate 55,262, forward strand.
CGGCGGCCTCCGAACCGCTGATCAAGATGGTCGGTCTCGGGCTCGCGGCGGCGGTCTTCTTCGACGCCTTCGTCGTCCGCCTGACGCTGGTGCCCGCCGTCCTGCAGCTGCTCGGCGAGCGGGCGTGGTGGCTGCCGCGCTGGCTCGACCGGCTGCTGCCGAACGTCGACGTGGAGGGTGCGTCGCTGGCCCCCGCACCGGCCCAGGCGCAACCGGACCTGGCGCTGAGCAACCGCTGATGAGCACCGGCCGGATCGGGGGGCGGGACGCGGCGGCCGCGCTCGTCGCGTTCCTCTTCGCCGCCCTCGGTACCAGCATCGACACCGAAGGCATCGTCGGCCCGGCCGTGCTCGTCCCCGGCGTGCTGCTCAGCCTGGTCGCCAGCGTCGCGCTGTTCACCGCGGCCCGGTGGCCGCGCGCCGCGACGGCCGTGGCGATCTGCTGCGAGACCGCCGCGTGCGCGCTCGGCTACCTGCCGACGCCGTTGCTGCTGGCCCCGCTGATCGGCTGCCTGTACTGGCTCGCGGTCGTCGGGTCGGTGCGGGCGGTCGCCTGGTGGACCGGGGCCGCGGTGGCCGCGGTGATCCTCGGCGGCCTGATCGACACCCCCACCGGCGGCTCGCTGGTGTTGCGCACCGTCGGCGTCGCGCTGTGGCTGCTGCCGGCGGTGTTCGCCGGCCGGACGACGCAGGCCCACCGGTCCTATCTCGAGGTGGTCCGGGCCCGTGCCGAGGACGCCGAGCGCAGCCGGGACGACGAGGTCCGGCACCGGGTGGGGGAGGAGCGGCTGCGCATCGCGCGGGAGCTGCACGACGTCGTCGCTCACCACCTGACGGTGGCCCACGCGCAAGCCGGGACCGCGGAGCACCTCCTGGACCGGCGTCCCGAGCAGGCGCGGGAGCTGCTGGCCGGGCTCAGCGTCTCCACGTCGGCGGCGCTCCACGAGCTCAAGGCGACCGTGGCGGTGTTGCGCACCTCCGACGACGACCCACCGGCGGACACCGTGCCGGCACCGGGGCTCGATCAGCTTGCGGAGCTGGTCGAGCCCTGCCGGGCGGCCGGCATCGAGGTCACGGTGCTCCGCGAGGGGGTGCCGGCGGGCCTGCCCCGGCTGGTCGACGTCACCGCGTACCGGGTCGTCCAGGAGGCGCTGACCAACGTCACCAAACACGCGGTCCGGCCGTCCGTGACGATCACCGTGCGCCGCACCGAGGACAGCCTCTGCGTCCAGGTGGTGAACACCGGCGTCCGGCCCGGTCCGGTGGGATCGGGCTACGGGCTGATCGGGATGCGCGAACGCGCGCTCGCACTCGGCGGGACGGTGCACGCCGGCCCGGCGGGGGAGGACCGGTACGCCGTCACCCTCACCGTTCCGCTGACGCCCTGGGAGGGACCCCGATGATCCGGGTGCTGCTGGCGGACGACCAGGCGCTGCTGCGCTCGACGTTCCGAATGCTCATCGACTCCGAGGACGACCTGACGGTCGTCGCCGAGGCCGCGAACGGCGCGGAGGCGGTCGAGCTCGCCCGTCAGCACCGTCCCGACCTGGTGCTGATGGACATCCGGATGCCGGTCCTGGACGGGCTGGCCGCCACCCGGCAGATCTGCTCCGACCCGGTCCTGGCCGGCACGCGGGTGCTGATCCTGACCACCTTCGAGTCCGACGAGCACGTGGCGCACGCGCTCCGGGCCGGGGCGAGCGGCTTCCTGGGCAAGGACGTCACGCCCGCGCAGCTGCTCGCCGGGATCCGGACGGTCGTGGACGGGGAGGCGCTGCTGTCGCCGGTTGCCACCCGGGTGCTGGTGAACCGCTTCCTCGCCAGCCCGGACGGCATCGGCGACCTGCCGCGCGGACTGCTCCCGAGGTTGACCGACCGCGAGCGCGAGATCACCGGGCTGGCCGCGCTCGGCCTGTCCAACCAGGAAATCGCCGACCGGCTGGTGGTGAGCCCGCTGACGGTGCGCACCCACGTGCACCGGGCGATGACGAAGCTGGGCGCCCGCGACCGGGCCCAGCTCGTCGTCATCGCCTACCAGGAGGGGCTGGTCCAAGCGCCCTGACCGGCTACCGCACCACCGATGGAGCCGGGCGCGCCTGGGAACGAGTCAAGAAGCGTTGTGCGGCACTCCGGCCCGGGGTGCCGTCCGGTTGTGGCGGAGCAAGTCCAGGGCTGCGGCGGACGGTGTTCCGGGCGCGGCGGTGTAGAGCAGCACGCGGTGGCCGGCGTCGTCGGGTGGGGTGAGCACCTCGAACGCCACCTCCAGCTCGCCGACCTCCGGGTGCCGCAACTGCTTGGTGCCGGAGACGCAGTTCGCCACCGGGTGCCGGGCCCACAGCCGGGCGAACTCCGCGCTCTGCACGGTCAGCTCGCCCACCAGCCGGGTGAGCTCGTCGTCGTCCGGCGACCGGCCGGCCAGCACCCGCAGCGACGACACCGCCCGCTGGGCCTCGTCGTCCCACCGGCTGTACAGCTCGCGGGTGTGCGCGTCGAGGAACAGCAGCCGGGTCATGTTCGGTCGCTCGGCCGGGCGGTGCGGTGAGTCGAACGGCAGGTGCCCGGCGACCAGGCGGTGCCCGAGCGCGTTCCAGCCGAGCACCTCGCTGCGCCGGCCCAGCACCACCGCCGGGGTGTCCGGCATCGACTCGATCAGCCGCAGCATCCCGGGGCGGATCACGTCCGGGCGCGGGCGGGAACGGCGGCGGGTGGGGGCGTGGGCCAGGGTGCGCAGGTGCGCCCGCTCGTCGGCGTCCAGCTCCAGCGCCCGGGCCAGCGCATCGAGCACCGCCTCCGACGCGTTCGCGCTGAGCCCCTGCTCCAGCCGCGCGTAGTACGTGGCGCTCACCCCGGCCAGCATGGCCAGCTCCTCGCGCCGCAGCCCGGGCACTCGCCGCGCGCCGTAGCCGCGCAGGCCGACGTCCGCCGGCTGCAACGCCGCGCGGCGCACGCGCAGGAACTCCCCGAGCTCGGTCATGGGCTCATCCTGCCGCCGGCCGCAACGCCCAGCCTGTCCCTGCCAGTGACAGGAACCCGGGGGTGTGGTTGCCCGGCGGGGACCAGCGCAGCGTCGCCGGGGTGACCACTCTCGCCCCAACGACCCGGCAGCGCGCCGCCCTCGCCGTGCTGCTCACCGCGAGCTTCACCCTCGCCGTCGACTTCTCCATCCTCAACGTCGCCCTGCCCACCATCGGCGCGGACGTCGGCTTCCGCCTCGCCGACCTGCAGTGGATCGCCACCGCCTTCGCGCTCTGCGCCGCCGGGCTCACCCTGCTCATGGGCCGGGTCGCCGACCTCGCCGGACGGCGGCGGATGTTCCTGCTCGGCATGGCCCTGCTCGGCACCGGCTCGCTGCTCGGCGGGCTGGCGACCACACCGGCGGTCCTGCTCACCGCCCGGGTCGCCCAGGGCGTCGCCACCGCGATCGTCGTCCCGGCCGCGCTGGCGCTGCTGCTCGGAACGTTCCCCGAGGGCCCTTCCCGCGACCGGGCGCTCGGGCTGAACGGTGCGCTGATGGCTGCCGGGTTCACCACCGGCGCCGTCCTCGGCGGGCTGCTGACCGACCTGCTCAGCTGGCGGTGGGCCTTCTTCCTCAACGTCCCGGTCGCCGTGCTCGTGCTGGTCGTCGCGCCGCGGGTTCTCGCCGAGCGCCCGGCCGAACAGCGCACCCGGCTCGACGTGCCCGGTGCAGCGACCGTGACGCTCGGGCTGCTCGCGCTCGTCTTCGGGCTGACCCGCGCCGCGTCGCACGGCTGGACCGACGGCCTGACGCTGCTCGCCTTCGCCGTTGCGGTGGCGCTGTGGTTCGCCTTCGTCGCCGTCGAGCAGCGGACGGCGTTCCCGCTCGTGCCGCTGGCGGTGCTCCGCCGGCGCAGTGTCGCCATCGGCAACATCGCCGGCGCGCTCGCCTTCGTCACCGAGACGTCACTGGTCTTCCTGCTCACCCTGTACTTGCAGGAGGTGCTCGGCTACAGCCCGCTCGGCGCCGGGCTCTCGTTCGCCGTCCTCGGGCTCGGCACCGTGGCCGGTGGGCTGCTCGGGCCCCGGGTGATCGGCCGGTTCGGCAACCGGGCGGCGATCGTCGGCGGCTTCGTCGTCCAGGCAGTCGCAACGCTGTCGCTGGTGCTCATCTCCGAGGCCGCCGCGTCGATCTGGCTGGTGCTGGCCGCCACCTTCGTCGGGGGAGTCGCGAACCTCGTCGTCATCGTCGGGTTCATGGTCACCGCGACGTCGGGGCTGCCGGAGGGCGAGCAGGGACTGGCCACCGGGCTGACCACGATGAGCCAGCAGATCGGCATCACGCTCGGTACGCCGGTGATGAGCGCCGTCGTCACCGCGGTGGTGCTCGGTGGCGCCGGGGTGCTCGACGGGGTGACGACGGCGATCGCGGTCAACGGTGCGCTGTGCCTGCTCGGCGCGGCGGTCGTGGCGGCGCGTCTCGGCGGGCGGTCGGCGCCTCGCCGGTGACCTCTACCCGGGCGGTGGACTGCTCACTAGCGTGCCGGCATGGACAGCCAGGTCGGCGGGGTGTCGGTCCACCACGTCGAGCACGGGACCGGCCCGCCGCTCGTCGCGCTGCACGGCGCCGGCGTCGACCACCGGGAGATCGAGGCGGCGGTCGAGGCCGCCGTCCCGGACGTCGGACTGCGCCGCGTCTACCCGGACCTGCCCGGGATGGGGCGCTCGACGGCCGACGGGCTGACCAGCAACGACGACGTCGTCACGCTGCTCGCCGGCTTCGTCGAGCAGCTGACCGGCGAGCCGGTGCTGCTGCTCGGGCACTCCTACGGCGCCTACCTGGCCCGGGGTCTGGCGGCTCGCCGTCCGGACCTCGTGCGCGGTCTCGCGCTGGTGTGCCCGCTCGGCGAGCGGACCGGACAGGTGCCCGAGCACCAGGTGGTCCGCCAGGACGTCGACGCCCATGACGAGCTGGCGCCGGAGCAGCGGGCGGGGTTCGACGAGTACTTCGTGGTCCGGACCCGGACGACCGCCCGCCGCTACCGCGACCACGTCGTCCCGGGCACTTCGCTGGTCGACGAGGCCGCGCTGGAGCGGGTCTTCTCCGGGTGGTCGATCGGCCTGGGGACGGGCGGCTACGACGGGCCCACCTCGATCGTCGCCGGCCGCCGCGACTCCACCGTCGGGTACGTCGACGCGGTCGGCCTGCTCGGTCACCACCCGCACGCCACCTTGGCGGTCGTGGACGACGCCGGTCACGCCCTCGTGCACGAGCGGCCCGAGGTGTTCGGCGCACTGCTCCGCGAGTGGATGGACCGCGCCCGCCCGGAGCTCATCCCCGGACGGGGCACTGCAGGTTGATCGGGTTGCCGTCCGGGTCGCGCACGTGGGCCACCCGCATGCCCCACGCCATGTCGGTCGGCCCTCCGGTGACCGAGCCACCGTGCGAGCGCACGGAGTCCAGGAGCGCATCGACGTCGTCGACGCCGATCCCCAGCAGGGTCCGGTTGCCGGCAGGCGGCTCGGCCTCCCGGACGAGCCCCAGCACCGAGTCACCGATGCGCAGGCTGAGGAAGAACGGCGGGTCGCCGTCGTCCTCCGGCGGGGTCCGCTCGACCACCTGCGCGCCCAGGGCGCCGACGTAGAAGTCCCTCAGGCTCTCCGGGTCAGCGGTGAGGATCATGGGCAGGATCGTGGGCATGGGGTCTCCTCCGGGATCGGTCGCCTCGCAGCACCGACTCCGGGACGACGCGGAAGTCATCGGCCCGGCCGTCAGCGGGAGTTGAGTCGGGCCGCCTGGCGCGTCAGGTGGTCGCGCTCTGCCGTGTTGCCCGCCAGGGCGGCCGCCTCGGCGTAGAGCCGCGCCGCCGTCGTCCGGTCGCCGTCCTTCTCGTGCAGGTACGCCTGGACGGCGGCGAAGCGGGGGACCGAGGCGTCCACCGACGCGAGCGCTGCCAGGCCGGCGCGCGGACCGTCCGCCTCGCCGACGGCGACCGCGCGGTTGAGCCGCACCACCGGGCTGCCGGTCAGCCGGACCAGCTCGTCGTACCACTCCACGATCTGCACCCAGTCGTTCTCCGCGGCCGACCGCGCGTCGGCGTGCAGCGCCGCGATCGCCGCCTGGGCCTGGTACTCGCCCAGCCGGTCCCGGGCCAGTGCGCTCTGCAGCACCTGGACTCCCTCGCTGATCAGCGCGGTGTCCCACCGGTCGCGGTCCTGCTCGGCGAGTGGCACCAGGCTGCCGTCGGGCGCGGTCCGGGCGGCCCGCCGCGCGTGGTGGAGCAGCATCAGGGCGAGCAGCCCCGCCACCTCCGGGTGGTCGACGGCGGCGGCGAGCTGCCGGGTGAGCCGGATCGCCTCCGCGGCCAGGTCGACGTCCCCGGAGTAGCCCTCGTTGAACACCAGGTAGAGCACGCGCAGCACGGTGGCGACGTCGCCGGGCTCGTTGAAGCGGACGTCGGACACGGTGCGCTTGGCCCGGCTGATCCGCTGGGCCATCGTCGCCTCGGGCACCAGGTAGGCCGCGGCGACCTGCCGGGTGGTCAGCCCGCCCACGGCGCGCAGCGTGAGCGCGACCGCCGACGCGGGCGTCAACGACGGGTGGGCGCAGAGGAAGTACAGCTGCAGCGTGTCGTCAGCCGAGAGCACCGGCCCGGACGGCGGCTCGTCGGCGACGGCCGCCTCCCGGCGACGGCGGGTGGTCTCCGCCCGGGTCGCGTCGAGGAACTTGCGCCAGGCCACGGTGACCAGCCAGCCCGTCGGGTCCCGCGGCGGGGCGGTCGGCCAGCTGCGGACCGCCTCGACCAGCGCCTCCTGGACGGCGTCCTCGGCCGCCGCGAAGTCGGCTCCGCGACGGACGAGGACGCCGAGCACGCCCGGCACCAGGGTTCTGAGCAGGACGTCGTCCACCGGTGGGGTCACTCCGTGATGGTGGGCGGTGCACCCAGGAAGGGCCGCAGTTCGAGCCACTCGCGGATCGGCTCCCCGGCCGGTCCAGGGGCGGCGGAGAGCTCGCCGGCCAGCTCGACGGCGCGTTCGTAGCTGTCGACGTCGATGGCCATCCAGCCGGCGATGAGGTCCTTGGTCTCGGCGAACGGCCCGTCGGTGACCGGCGGGCGCCCCTCGCCGTCGTACCGGACCCACGCGCCCTCCGGCGCCAGCCCCTGGGCGTCGACGAACTCGCCGGTCTCGGTCAGCTTGGCCGCGAAGTCGTGCATGAACTGGATGTGGGCCGAGACCTCCTCCGGCGTCCACTGGTCCATCGGCGCGCAGTCGAGCGACTTCGACGTGCTGCGGTAGTGCTTGAGCATCAGGTACTTGGCCATCGTGTTCCTCCTCGGTGGTGCGGCTCATCGTGGCCGCGGACACCCCTGGGACGGAACCGGTGGCGCGTTCTCGACATCGGACGTCGCTCGATGACGGGGACAGTCGACCGCCTCCTCGGCGAGATGCCCGGCGCTGCTGTCAAGACCTCCGGCTGATCTGAGGACAAGCGCCTGACCTGCGGATTCATCTTGCGGGGCGACGGGTCGAGCGGTATTCTTCGTACATACGTTCGAACAGGTCGGGAGGTGTCGTGAGCGAGTTGATGTCGGCTCTCGACGCCTTGGCGGCCGAGGAGCTGCACGGTCTGACGGACGGCGGTGTGCTGGACCGGGTCGCCGAGTTGGTGGCCGTGCAGAACCGGATCGCCGCGGAGCTGACCCGCACCGTGCGCCGCGCGGACACCATGCAGGCCGCGGAGCACGACGGGTCGAAGAGCATGCGGTCGTGGCTGACCGGGCATGCGCGGTTGGCCCCGGCCGAGGCGTCGCGGGTCCTGCGGTCGGGTCGGGTGTTGGAGCACTTCCCGGCGTTGGGCGCTGGGTTCGCTGAGGGGTCGGTGACGGCGGCGCAGATGGACGTGGTCGCCGCTGCGGTGGGGGAGCGGGAGCGGGCCCGGGCCGCCGAGCAGGGGGTCGACCTGGCTGCGTTCGATCGGGTGTGGGCGCAGGTGGCGGCTGAGTCGCCGCACCAGTCGTTGGTCGCCGCTGTGCGGGCGTTCGAGGACGCGCTGGACCCCGACGGCCCGGAGCCGGACCCGACGGAGGGCCGCCGGCTCACGATCGCCAAGCACGCCGACGGCAGCATCACCGGCCGGTTCGACCTGGATGCGGTGGGTGGGGAGAAGGTGCAGGCGGCGATCGAGTCGATCGTGCAGGCCGACCGCCCCAAGGGTGATGCGCGGACCCGCGCGCAGCAGAACGCCGACGCCCTCGTGCAGCTCTGCGACAACCAGCTGGCGTCTGGCCACCTGCCGACGCTGCGCACGGTGAAGCCACACGTGGTGGTGGGGATCGACCTGGACGACCTGGTCGACCCGGCCACCGGTGCCGGGGCCGCGGAGATGGGGTTCGGGGCGACGATCTCCGCCGCCCGGGCCCGGTATCTGGCGTGTGACGGCAGCATCTCCCGGATCGTGATGGGCCCCGACGGGGTGCCGCTGGACCTGGGCCGAGATCATCGGGTGGTCACCCCCGGGCTACGGAAAGCAGTGGAGCGGCGGGACAAGTCCTGCGTGTTCGCCGGCTGCGGCGCCCCGAGTTGGTGGTGCGACGTCCACCACCTCATTCACTGGCTGCACGGCGGGGAGACCAACCTGCAGAACTCAGCGTTGTTGTGCGAACGGCACCACACCAAGGTCCATCACGGTTTCCGGGTCCAGCGAGATCCCGGCGGGCGATGGCGCACCTACCGCCCCGACGACACCGAGATACTGATCGGCCCCCTGCTGCACTGACTGCCCGACCCCCGCCAGCCGGCCACGGTTCGACCGTGGCCGGCTGCCGGTGCGCGCCGTGCGACGTCCTGCCGCTCGCGTCAGAGGCCTGTCTGGCTCACTCCGTACTCGGCCTGCTCGGGCGTGTACCCCTCGTACTCCAGTTGGTCGATGAGGCCGGACCGGGAGAAGGAGCTGTACTCGAGGTAGTCCTGCGCGGTCCGGGCTGCCTGTTCGTTCCAGTTCGCGCGCGTGTTGTCGACAGCCCACGTCGCGTCAGCGGTCGCGTAGCCCTCGTACTCCAACTGCTCGATCAGACCGGAGCGGGAGAACGCCGAGTACTCGAGGTAGTCGTTGGCGGACTCGAGAGCGTTCTCCTGCGCTGTCGTCTGCCCGGTTGCAGGAACCGGCGCAGGAACCGGCGCGGGTACGGGTGCGGGGGCGGGTGTGGGCTGCGGGGCTCTGGTCGTGGCGGCGGGAGCAGCAGCGGCAGGCGCCGTCACGGTCACCGTCTCGGTCACGGTCGCTGGGGCCGGCGCGGGCGGGGTGGCCGTGACCGTCGTGGTCGCCGGCGCCGTCGCGGTGACCGGCGCGGCGTCGGCCACCGCGACGGTCGGGGTGCTGTCGCCCGCACTCCCTATCCCGACGCCGACCAGCAGCACCACGACGCCGGCCGACGCGAGGAACCACGTCCGCCGGTAGAACGGCTGGCCGGGGTCCGGTGAGACCTCAGCAGCCGCAGGGCCGCCGCCCGGCCCGAAGGCCGGCCCCCACTGCGGGGGCGGCTGATGGAAAGGCGGCTGGCTCATGCTGTTCCCCGTCTGTACGTTCGCAGTGGACGCCGCACAGTAGGGCGACCCGGAGCGGAGATGGAACAACCGTGACCGGATCGTGGGTCAGTCCACCCACGGTCGTCGCCGCCAACCAGCCCCGGCCTGAGCAGGGCGAACGTCACCAGGCGACGGCGCCGTGCCGGTCGGTGAAGGTGCCGGTCGGGCCGTCGAGCCCGATCGACGCCATCGCGACGATCGCGTCCGTGCCCTCGGTGACGGTCTGCGGGCCGGCGTGACCGTTGAAGTCCGTCGCCGTGTAGCCCGGGTCCACCGTGTTGATCCGCAGCTCCGGGAGGAACTGGGCGTAGACGGAGGTGAGCATGTTGACCGCCGCCTTGCTGGCCGAGTACCCGAGCGAGGGGACCGAGTGCTCGATCCGGGACTCGTCGGAGCGCACGGCGAACGAACCGAGTCCGCTGGTCACGTTCACGATCACCGGGGCCGCCGACTCGCGCAGCAGCGGCAGGAAGGCGTGCGTCGTCCGCACGATCCCCACCGCGTTGGTGTCCAGCACCGCCGTCAGGTCCGCGGCGGTGTACTCGTCGACCGCGCCGATCGGCCCGGAGATGCCGGCGTTGTTGACCAGCACGTCCAGCCCGCCGAACCGCTCGCGCACCTCCTTCGCCGCCGAGGCCACCGACTCGTCGGAGGTCACGTCGATGCCCACCCACTCCACGCCCAGCTCCTCGGCCGCGCGCTGACCGCGCTCGGCGTCGCGGGCGCCGATGACCACCCGGTGCCCGAGGTCCTTCAGTCGCCGGGCCGCCTCGAAGCCGAGGCTCTTGTTGCCGCCAGTGATCAATGTCGTCGTCATGTCACCGACAGTGCGCCGGTCCAGGCGGCGTCCGGTGGTCCCGTTCGACCGTATGACTGGCAGTACCACCCATCCCGGCCGCGGTGGACGACGATGAGCTCATGACCGACCGAGGGGACTTCGCCGCACTGCTGCGCGCATGGCGGGAACGCCTCCAGCCGGCCGCGGTCGGGTTCCCCACCGGGCAGCGCCGCACCAAGGGGCTGCGCCGGGAGGAGGTCGCGTTGCTGGCCGGCGTCTCGGTCGACTACCTCGTCCGGCTGGAGCAGGGCCGCGCCGACCGCCCCTCGGCGCAGGTCGTCGCCTCGCTCGCCCGGGTGCTGCAGCTGTCCGACCTCGAGCGCGACCAGCTGTACCTCGCCGCCGGTCTGCCCGCACCGCTGCCCAGCGCCGTCCCCACGCACATCCCGGCCAGCGTGCAGCGGCTGCTCGCCCGGCTGCCGGACGTCGCCATCGGCGTGTGGACGGCGCACTGGACCCTGCTGACCGCCAACGCGGCGTGGCGTGCCCTGCTGGGGGACATGCCGGCCGGCCTCAACCTGGTCGCTGCGGAGTTCGCCGGCCGGGCCCCGCAGGTCGTGTGGAGCGACGGCGACCTGGAGCGCCACCAGCGGGCCCTCGTCTCCGACCTGCGCAGTGCCCAGATCCGCTACCCGGACGACCCGTCCGTGCGGGCCCTGCTCGCCGAGTTGCAGCCCGATCCGCGCTTCGCGCAGCTGTGGGCCGAGGGCGCCGTCGTCGAGCACAGGTTCCAGGCGAAGACCTTCGTGCACCCGCGCGTCGGCCTGGTGACGGTCGACTGCGACGTCCTCACCGTGATCGGCACCGACCTGCGCATCGTCACCTACACCGCCGAGCCGGGCACCGAGGACGCCTCCCGGTTCGACCTGATCCGCACCCTCGGGCTGGCGGAGGTCGGCGGACCGTCCGCCTGACGGCCGGTCAGCGCCGGAGCTCGGCCACCTCGTCCAGCCGGCCCAGCTTGCGCGGATTTCGCACCGCGTACATCCGGGAGATCCGGCCGTCCTCCACGACAAAGGTGATCGCTGTGTCGAACTGGCCGCCCGGGTCGATCCGGGCGGCGATCCCGCCGTTGATCAGCGGCGTGGTGATCCGCACCCCGGGCGCGAGCTCGGCGAACCGGGACAGCGCCCCGGCCACCCGCTCCCGGCCGGCCAGCGGGCGCCGGGCAGCGGGCGCCAGGCCGCCGCCGTCCGCGACCACCACGACGTCCGGTGCCAGCACGTCCAGCAGCGCCTGCACGTCGCCGCCGGTGAGCGCGGCCAGGAACCGGTCCACGACCAGCTGCTGCTCGGCCGGGTCGACCACCATGCGCGGACGGCGGGCGGCCACGTGCTCCCGCGCCCGGTGCGCGATCTGCCGGACGGCGGCGCCCGACCTGCCCACCGCCTCGGCGATCTCCTCGTACGGCACGGCGAACACCTCGTGCAGCACCAGCACCGCACGCTCGGTCGGCCCCAGGGTCTCCAGCACGGTCAGCATCGCCAGCGAGACGCTCTCCGCGAGCTCGACGTCCTCGGCAACGTCCGGGCTGGTCAGCAGCGGCTCGGGCAGCCACTCGCCGACGTAGTCCTCCCGGCGGCGGGACACGGTGCGCAGCCGGTTCAGCGCCTGCCGGGTGATGACCCGGACCAGGTACGCCCGCGGGTCGCGCACCTCCGTGCGGTCCGCCTCGGCCCACCGCAGCCACGTCTCCTGCACGACGTCGTCGGCGTCGGCGGCCGAGCCGAGCATCTCGTAGGCGACGGTGAACAGGAGGCTGCGGTGGGCCAGGAACGGGTCGTCGGTCATGCCGAGGCGCTGTCCTCCCGTGACGGGGTCGCCAGCGGCGGCAGGCCGCAGGACGCCGAGAACTCCGCGGACCGGATGCCGAGCGCGACGTTGGTCCGGGCACTGAGGTTCATCGCGCCGATCCTGGCAGTCAGCTCGACCAGCGCGGGCGCCCCGAGCTCGGCGAGCAGGGCGGCCGACAGCTCGTCGGTCACCGCCGGCGGCGTCTGGCTCATCGCCTCGGCGTACTCCATCACCCGGCGCTCCAGGGGGGTGAAGACGTCGGACTCCCGCCACCGCGGCACCTCCCGCGCCCGGGCCTCGTCGAGTCCGCGGTCGTGGGTCAGGAAGTGGTGCAGGTCCAGGCAGAAGCTGCAGCCGATCGTGCTGGCCGCGGCCATGGACGCGAACGACGCCAGGTCGCGGTCCAGCCGATCCCAGGAGTCGGACTTCCGGCCGAGCCCCATCAGGGCCTTGAACACCGGCGGGTGGTGCCACATCACGCCGATCGACTCCGGCACCGCGCCGAACATCCTGCGGGTCATCGCCGTGACCAGGGCTCCGTAGACGCCGGTGACCTCGGTCGCCGGGACGCGGGTGCTGCTCGTCATGTCTCCTCCAGGTGTGTGGTGGGTCGACATGGAGACACCGGCCGCGCGCCGGGTGTGACACCCCTCCGGGAGACTGCGGGGGTGAGCGGAGGCAGTGACCAGGTGCGGCTCGTCGTCCTGGGCGGGGGAGTGCTCGGGGCGTCGGCCGCGGCGCAGGCGGCCGCCAGGGGAGCCCGGGTCACGCTCGTGACGGACGGCGAGCCGGCCAGCGGCGCGTCGGGACGGTCCCTGTCCTGGCTGAACTCGGCCGGCGACTTCCCACCGGAGTACCACCGGCTCCGCATGCTCGCCCTCGATCGCTACCGGGCGTTCGCCGCCCGCCCCGACTCGACCGCGCACATCGCCTTCGACGGCGGCCTCCGCTGGGGCGACGGCGTCCGCGCCTCGTTCGAGCACCAGCGCCGGATCGGCTACCCGGCCGAGTGGCTGAGCCGGGCGGACGTCGCCGCGCGGCTCCCCGGGGTGGACGCCGGCGCGATCCCGGGCGACGGCGCGCTGCTCAACCCGGACGAGGGCTGGGTCGACCTGCCGTCGCTCATCGCGCAGCTGGTGCGGGACCTGCGGGCTGCCGGGGGAGTGGTGCGCACCTCGGCCGGTCCGTGCCAGGTCGTCGTGCAGGGCGGCCGGGTCGTCGGTGTGCGGACCGGCACCGGTGACGTGCTCGACGCCGACGCCGTCGTGCTGGCCACGGGCGCCGACGTCCCGCGCACCCTCGCCGGTCTCGGTGTGCCCCTGCCCGACGCCACCTCGAACGCGCTGCTCGTGCGCACCCCGCCGTTCGGGCACCGGCTCCGCGCCGTGCTGAACACGCCGCGGGTGGCCCTCCGGCCCGCCCTGGGCGGCGGGATCGTCCTGGACGCCGGCTGGTCGGAGGAGGAGGTGGTGCGCCGGGACGACGGGACGTTCGACGTCCGCGACTCGACGGTGCAGGGGCTGCTGTCCGAGGCGGCGCAGGTGCTGGCCGGTCGGCCGGTGCTGTCCTGCGCGTCCTACGGCGTCGGGCGCAAGCCGATCCCCGGCGACGGGCACCCGGTGCTCGGCGCCGTCCCCGGCATCGACGGCCTCACCGTCGCCTTCACCCACAGCGGCGCGACGCTCGGCCTCATCGCCGGCGAGCTGCTCGCCGGCGAGGTCCTGGACGGAGAGCCGAGCCCCCTGCTCGATGCGTTCCGGCCCGCCCGTTTCGCGATGTGACCGTCGTACGCGTCGCGCGCCGACCACAGCCGGCTGCCAGGAGTTCACCGAACGGGCATGGCGCAGCCGGGGGGCCCGGTTTACGGTCGTCCCCGTCCGGAGCCGGGCATCGTTCGATGCCCGCCCGGCTGCAGCAGGTTGACGGCCACAGGGGGAACTGGTGCCTGAAGTCATGCCATGCGAGCGCGTGCAGGTCCTCGGCTGATGAGCCGGGCCCGCCGCGGACGGCACACGAAGACCCGGTCGAGCCGGGTGCGGGCACCCGGCGTCGTCGCCAGCGCGGGCATCACCACCGCCCTGGTCGCCTTCCTCCCCGCGGCCAGCGCCGCACCCGGTGCCACTCCGGCGCCACCGCAGTCCTCCCGCCTGATGGCCGTCGAGGCCGACGCGCTCGTGCCCCGCCCGCCGTCCGGTCTGCGGGACGTCTTCGCGCCACCGCTCGAACCGCTGCTGGAGACCGTGGCGATCGCGACCGACGCCGATCCCAGCGCCGATCCCAGCGCTCCCGCGACAGCCACCGCCACGCCCGCCGCCGCCCCGACCGGCGAGGCGTCGCCGCTGGCCGCCAGCGGGATCCCGTCGACCGCACTGACGGCCTACCAGCGCGCCGCCGAGCTCTCCGCCGACTGCGGCATCAGCTGGACCCTGATCGCCGCCATCGGCCGGGTCGAGTCCAACCACGGCCGCTTCGCCGGCGCCACCCTGCACACCGACGGGCTGTCGAGCCCGCCGATCATCGGCATCCCGCTCGACGGCACCAACAACACCGCCCGGATCCTCGACTCCGACGACGGCCTGCTGGACGGCGACACCGTCTACGACCGCGCCGTCGGCCCGATGCAGTTCATCCCGACCACCTGGGCGATGTACGACAGCGACGGCAACGGCGACGGGCGCCGCGACCCCTTCAACATCAACGACGCCGCCGTCGCCACCGGCAAGTACCTCTGCGCCGCGGGTGGGGACCTCTCCACGCCGGAGGGCCAGTCGCGCGCCGTCTTCGCCTACAACCACTCCGACAGCTACGTGGCCACGGTGCTCGGGCTGTCCGCCACGTACGCCGGGACGACGCCGGAACCGGTGCCCACCCCGGAGGGTCCGGCGCCGACCGTGCCACCGGCCGCCCCCGCCCCGCCGCCCGCGATCGAGCCGCCGCCGGCTGTCGAGCCGCCTGCGGCGCCGGTCGAGCCCCCGCCGCTCTCGGCCGCGCCGGCACCGCCGGTGGAGCCCGCGCCCGCGCCGGATCCCGCGCCTGCCCCGGCACCGGGGCCCGTTCCGGAGCCGGCGCCCGTTCCGGCTCCCGCGCCGGAGCCCGCTCCTGCGCCGGAGCCCGCGCCCGTCCCGGCTCCTGAGCCCGAGCCCGAGCCCGAGCCCGCGCCTGCCCCGGCACCGCAGCCCGTGCCCGAGCCCGTCCCGGCACCTGAACCTGCGCCGGTCCCGGCTCCCGAGCCCGCCCCGGTACCGGAGCCGGAGCCCGTTCCGGCACCTGAGCCCGCGCCGGTCCCGGCACCCGAGCCGAGCCCGGAGCCGGCCCTGTGCGGCACCGAGTTCGAGCCGGTCGTCGTCGACGTGGTGGACGGCACCGGTGACCCGGTCCTGGTCGAGGCGGTGACCAGGGTCCTCACCGACGCCGGGCTCACCCTCGGCACGGTCAGCAGCGCCGAGGTCACCGACTCGGCGATCGAGCACCTCGAGGGTCAGGAGGAGCCGGTGCGGCAGCTGGCCGAGGCGCTCGGCGTCGTCACGCTGCTCCGGCCCGCGACGGGGGAGAACCTCACCGTCGTCCTGGGCTCCGCCGACGCGGCCCCGTTGGTCGGGGAGCTGGCCACGCTCACCGACGAGCAGTGCGACACCGCCCCCGCCGAGGCGACCGACTGACCGGCGGCGACACCCAGACGTTCTTCGGCTCCCGCGCCGCCGCCTGGGAGGAGAAGTTCCCCGACGACGGGCCCCGGTTCGAGCGGGCCGTCGCCGAGCTGGGGGTGCACACCGGGGACGCCGTCCTCGACGCCGCCTGCGGCACCGGGCGCGCCCTGCCGGTGCTGCGCGCCGCCACCGGCGCGACCGGGCTGCTCGTCGGCCTCGACCTGACCGCCGAGATGCTGGCCGAGGCCCAGCGGCGCGGTCGCGGGGAGCTGGCGCACCTGGTGCGTGGCGACGTCACCGGGCTGCCGTTCGGGACACGGTCGTTCGACGTCCTCTTCGCCTCCGGGCTGGTCTCCCACCTGCCCGATCCCGAGGCCGGCCTGCGGGAGCTGGCCCGGGTCGCCGCCGACGGCGCGCGGCTCGGCCTGTTCCACCCGGTCGGCCGGGCAGCGCTGGCCCGGCGGCACGGCCGGGAGCTGACCCCGGACGACGTGCGCAGCGAGCCCCGGATCCGGGAGCTGCTCACCGGCACCGGCTGGCGCGTCACCGAGGTCGACGACGCCGAGGACCGCTGGCTGGTGGTGGCCGTCCGGCGCGAGGGCGCGTAGCCGACCGCCTCGAGCCTGCCCGGGGGAGCGGTGTCCGCGTGTCACCCTGTGCGGCGTGCTGCACCGGACCCCGCCCCGCCTGACGTGAGCGTCGTGTTCGCCGCGGTGGTCGCCGGACTGGGCGGAGCCGTTACCGGCCGCGTCGTCGACTCGCTGGCGCTGGTCGCGCCTCGTCGGGTCGGGGCCGGCGACGGGGCGGTCGCGACCCGCGTCGACCGGCGGGGCCGCGCGATCGGGGCCCCGTGGCCGGAACTGACCGGGGCGATCTGCGCCGTCGCGGTCACCCTCCGGTTCGGCTGGACGGCGCAGCTGCCCGCGTGGCTGTGGTTTGTCGCCGTCGGCCTGCTGCTCACCGTCGTCGACCTGCGCGAGCAGCTGCTGCCCAACCGGGTGCTGCTGCCGGGGCTGCTCGGCGGCCTCGCCCTGCTGGCTCTCGCCGCCGGGGCCGACGGCGACTGGTCCAGCCTGGGGCGCGCCGCGCTGGCCGGGGGAGCCGCGTTCGCGGTGCTGCTGGTGATGGCGCTGGCCGCCCCGAGCGGACTGGGCATGGGCGACGTCAAGCTGGCCGGGCTGCTCGGCCTGTACCTGGGCTGGCTCGGCTGGCCCGTCGTCCTGGTCGGGTTCCTCCTCGGCTTCCTGCTGCAGGCCGTGGTCGGGCTGGCGCTGCTCGCCGCCCGGCGGGTGGGGCGCCGGACCGGGCTGCCGTTCGGGCCGGCGCTGCTCGGCGGTGCCCTGGTCGCGGCTCTGTTGACCGAGGACTGGGTCCTGCTCCTGCCGTGACCGGCGGTGGCCGTCGGGCTGGCTGCCGCCTTGCCGGGCTCGATCGTCCTGGTCGACCTGGACGTGCAGTTCGGTGACGTCGCCAGCGCACTCGCACTGGGGCCGGAGTACACGCTGCCCGACACCGTGCACGGCGCGGCGACCAACGACCCGCTGGTGCTCAAGACCTTCCTCAGCCGGCACTCCACCGGCCTGCACGTCGTCGCCGGCAGCGACTCGCCGGCGGCCGGTGACGCGGTCACCCCCGCCGACGTCGGCCGGTTGGTCGACATGCTCAGCCGGGAGTTCCGCTACGTCGTGGTCGACACCGCCCCCGGGCTCACCGACCACACGCTCACCGCGCTGGAGCGGGCGACCGACCTGGTGATGCGGGGCAGCATGGGTGTGCCCGGCGTCCGGGGCCTGCGCAAGGAGCTGGACGTGCTCGGTGAGCTGGGCCTGGTGCCCGCTCGGCGGCACCTCGTGCTCAACAACAGCGACGGCGGCAGCAGCGGCCTGGACCTGGCCGACGTGGAGCAGACCGTCGGCGCCCCGCTGGAGCTGGTGCTGCCACGGCACTCCACTGTCCCGCTGTCGACCAACACCGGCGCCCCGCTGCTGCAGAAGGGCGGCAAGGACCCGGTCACCCGGGGCCTGCAGACGCTCGTCGGCCGGATCCCGCCCGTCGCGGCGCCGGTCCGCGGCCGGCTGACCAGCACCACGCCCGGCCTGGCGATGCTCACGGTCGCCGGCCGCGCCGCCTACGAGGCGCTCGCCACCCGCACCCAGGTCGCGGACCTGCGGCGGTTCGTCGGTGCGGTGAACCAGGCCGAGGCCTACGGCATCCCGCTCGCCGACGTGCTGCGGGCGCAGGCCGACGAGATGCGCGTCAAGCGCCGGCAGCGCGCCGAGGAGCAGGCGATGAAGGTGCCGGTCGAGGTCACCTTTCCCCTGATGGTCTGCGTCCTGCCGGCGCTGCTGATCATCGTCGTCGGGCCCGCCGCGATGGGTGTGCTGGAGTCCCTGGGCTAACCCGGGGCGCCCGCCGGATCAGGCCGGTGCGTCGATCGGCAGGCCGACGTAGAGCATGCCGATCAGCGCGCCCGCGGCGGAGTGCACGCCGGCGTAGGCGGTGAAGTACGGCTTGCCCGCGACGGTGGCCGGGCCGGTGTAGACCCGCCCGTCGAGCACCGCGGCGAGCACCGGGTTGCGGCTGCCGTCGGCGCCGGTGGGGGAGAGGCAGGTGCCGATGTTCCGCCGGCCCTGCGGGTTCACCACCGTGGTCGCCACCCGGACCATGCCGCCGGCGTCGTCGAGCCGCTGGAACAGCGTGCAGGTACCGCCGACCTGGGCCACCACGTCGTCGACCAGCGCCGATCGGTGCCGCGGGTCGTCGTTCCAGCTCAGCACCTCCCCGCCGAGCAGCAGCTCGGGCAGCCCGACGGAGCGCGTCGCCGAGGTCGCCTGGTCGGTCACGGTCACCGTCCGGTGCCCACTGCCCAGGTCGATGCCGCCGGCCTCGTCGAGCAGGTCCTCGGCCAGGGTCAGCGCGCGCCGGACGTAGACCAGCCGCTGGCTGTCGGCCAGCTCGGCGACCGCCTGGGTGATCCGGGCCGACCCGCTGGCCGCCCGGTCGACGTTGTCCACGACCCGGTCGGTGGCGGCGCGCTGCTGCTCGACGGCGGCGGCGATCGCGTCCTGCGCATCGGCGATCGAGCCCAGCGTGCCGGTGATCCGGCCGATCGCGGTGACCGCCTGCCGGGTCTCGGACTGCACCGCCTCGATCTGCGCGCCGATGTCCTCGGCGGCCTGGGCGGTGCGGCTGGCCAGTTCCTTGACCTCGTCGGCCACCACGGCGAAGCCCCGGCCCACGTCGCCGGCGCGCGCCGCCTCGACGTAGGCGTTGAGCGCCAGGAACCGGCTCTGCTGGCTGATCGCCGAGATCAACCGCACCATCTGGGTGATCGACTCGCTGGCCTCCTGCAGCGCGGCGATCCGCTCGTCGACCGCGCGGGCGTCCCGCACGGCCTCCTCCGCGACCGCCGAGGCCTGCGTGGTGCGCGAGGAGATGTCCGCGATCGCCGAGCGCAGTTCGGTCAGCGACTCGGCGGCCTGCTGGGAGGTGTCGGACACCTCGCGGCTGGCCGAGGAGAGCACGCCGGCCTGCTGGGCGGCCGCGGCCATGCTGTCGTCCTGCTCGGGCTTGCGGCGGGCACGCGCGGGCGCCGCCGGACGCGGGGCGACGGTCGCCGGCCCGTCGGCCGGGGGCGCGACGGCGCCGGGCACCGCTGCGGTGCCCCGCGGGGACGGGAAGCGCACGACTCGGACTCCTCTCGGACGCGGACCCGTGCCCGCCTCGCGCGGTCAGCCTAGGGGGGCCGAGGGCGGGAACGCGCTGGTGAGAGCGGCGCGTCGGGAGTCCGGTCGGACGGGAACGATTGCACGCCGGGTCGGGCACCGCGCGGCGTCAGGTCAGCGCAGCAGCGTCGTCAACCGCACGGACAGCCCGCTCGGCCCGTCGACGACGTCCACGTGGTCGCACAGCTGGCGGGCCAGCCACAGGCCCATGCCGCCGTGGGAGAGGTCGTCCCCGTGCGCGGGACCGTAGCCGGCGAACGGGTCGTCCATCCCCGAGCCGCCGTCGCTGATCCGGCAGACCACCCGGTCGGCCGACGCCCACAACCGCAGCTGGACCGGCGGCCCGCCGTGCCGCACCGCGTTCGCGCTCATCTCGTCGATCGCCAGGTGCAGGTCCTCCAGCGCGTCCCGGGAGCCGTGCAGCTGCGTCAGCCGGGCACCGACCGCATGCCGAAGCCCGGCGAAGTCCTTGGCGTCGACGACCTGCAGCAGCGGCTCGGTGGCCTCCAGCGGCTCGTCCGGGACCGGCAGGGCGCGCAGGTAGTCGGCCGGCTCGGTGAAGTGCGGGTTGGTTCGGCGGCCGTCGGCGCTGACCAGGTGGGTGTGCGTGCGCAGCCCGCAGTCGACGAGCTCCCCGGGGAGCGACTCGACGTCGTAGGCACACAGCCCCCAGGTCGGCCACGAGCGCATCGCCTCGTTGAGCACGGCCTCGTACCGCTGCCACTCCAGCCAGTCCCGCGGCGTCTTCCCGAAGTCGGTCTCCCCGACCACCCGCAGCCGGGCGTGCCCGCGACCGGTGACCCGCTCGGCGAGCCGGCGGAAGGAGGTGATCGTTGCAGGAGTGCGCGCCTGGTACACCTCCTGCCGCGGCAGCACGTGCACGTGCTCGTCGCCCAGCGCATCCCGCAGCATCGTGGCCGACGGCTCGCTCGTGGTGATGACGGCCGCGTCGCCGGCCTCCAGCCCCGCCCGCAGGAAGGGGACGGCGACGGCGGCCAGCTCCTCGGCGGAGCTGTGCAGGACCAGGTCGTGCCGGAACGTGGCCGGACCCAGCTGGTCTGGCGGTGCGTGCACGTGTCGGGTCCTCTCGTTCGTCGGGGCAGGGTCTGGGCCGGGGCGTGGGGCCCACGGTAGGCCGATGCCGGTGCGGCAGCTGCGGGTGTGCCCCGCCGGGGGTCCCGCAGCCCGTCCTCAGCGCCCCGCCGGGTCGTCCGGGACGACGTCAGGCACCCGGTTGGGGCCGGCCTCCGTCGGGCGCGGGCGGTCCTGCCGGTGCAGTCGCACGGCGACCACGGCGACGTCGTCCTCGGGCTTGCCGTCGACCAGCCGCTCGATCAGCTCGTCCAACAGCTGGCCCAACGGGAGGTCGGCCAGCTCGGTCAGGTGGGTCCGCAGCCGGAGCAGGCCGGTGTCCAGGTCGGCGTCCCGGCGTTCGATCAGCCCGTCGGTGTAGAGGAGCACCGTCGACCCGCGGTCCAGGGTGACCACCGACTCGGTCCGCTCGACCGTGGCGTCGACGCCGAGGAGCAGGTCGGCCTTCCAGTCGGCGAGCACCGCGAGGCTGCCGTCGGGGTTGAGCGCCAGCGGCGGCAGGTGCCCCGCGTTGGCCCAGATCATCCGGGTCACCCCGCGCTCCAGCTCGTCGGCGGTCTGCTCGAACCGGGCCACCGCGGCGGTGGCCAGGGTGTTCAGCTGGAGCAGCGTCATCGCCGAGTCCAGCCCGCGGAGGACCTCCACCGGCCCGGCGTCGCTGTAGGCGGCGATGCCGCGCAGCAGGCTGCGCACCTGGCCCATGGCCGCGGCTGCGGCCGTGTCGTGCCCGACGACGTCCCCGATGACCACCATCGTCGACCCGCTGGGCTGCAGGAAGGCGTCGTACCAGTCACCGCCCACCCGGGCGGCCTCGGCCGCGGGCAGGTAGCGCACCGCGATCTCGGCGTGGTCGGGCTCCGGCGGATCGGTGAGCAGGCTGCGTTGCAGCACCTCGGCCATCTGCTGCTGCTGGTCGAACAGACGCGCGTTGTCCAGCGCCAGACCGGCCCGGTCGGCGACGTCCTGGGCCACCGCGACGTCCGCCTCGGTGGCGTCGTGCCCGTCGGCGTACGCCAGGGTCAGCAGCCCCAGCGTGCGGCCGCGCGCCCGGAGCGGGATGGCCACCTCGGCCCGGGGCGCCAGCACGGTCAGCAGGTCCCGCGCCTGCCCGGGCGGCAGCAGCTCGAGCACCTCGGCACCGGCGAAGGACACCGCCTCGACGGCGTGCAGAGCGCGGCCCACCGGCGCGGCGATCGGCATGGCGTCCAGCCGCACCTCGGCGTACCGCTCCAGCACCGACCGGCTCGCGGGGTCGACGTGCCAGCTGCCGACGTCGCGGGGCTGGCCGTGCGCGTCGATGACCGTCACGATGCACCAGTCGGCCAGCGCCGGGACGACCAGCCGGGGCAGCCGGGCGGTCGCCGACTGCACGTCCAGGGTGCCGGCGAGCTCGGCGCTGACCTGCGCCAGCAGCGCCAGCCGGCGGGCGGACCGTTCGGCCTGCTCCTGAGCCTCGCGGCGGGCGGTGACCTCGATCGCGTAGACCGACAGCCCGTCCGGCGTCGGCCAGGCACGCACCTCGTACCAGCCGTTGAGCGGGGCGGGGTAGTGCGCGTCGAACGCGGCCGGTTCGCCGGTGGCGACGGCCCGGCGGTAGCTCTCCTCGAAGAGGCTGCCGACCGCAGCCGGGAAGGCCTCCCAGATGACCCGGCCCAGCAGCTCGTCCCGACTGCTCCCGAGCAGCCGCTCGGCCTCGGCGTTGACGTGCACGAAGCGCCACTCGGGGTCCAGGGAGTAGAAGCCGGCCGGCATCGCCTCGAGCACGCGGACCACCCGGGCCTCGGCGGCGAGCTCGTCGGTCGCGTCGTAGGCGACCCCGACCACCCGGGCCGCCGACCCGTCGATGCCGGCGACCGCCTGGCCGCGGGCCGACACCCACCGGGTGTGCCCACCCGGCAGGACGATCCGGAACTCGGCCTCGTACTCCGCACAGCTGTCGATGGCGGCCTGCAGGGCGTCGGTCACCCAGGTCAGGTCGTCGGGGTGCAGGCGCGCGTTGAACGCCTCGATGCTCTGCTCGAAGGTCTCCCGGTCGTAGCCGAACATCTCGATCAGCCGGGCGTCCCAGACGAGCCGTCCGCTCCGGAGGTCCCAGTCGAACGTCCCGATCCGCGCGGCGTCGATGGCCAGCTGCGCCCGGAGCCGGTCGCCCTCGACGTCGTCCGCGAGGTCGCCGACGTGTGTGGGCTCTGCCACTGACACCCACTCCACCTGGTCGCCCGACATCCGGGCCGGGAGCCTCGTCGCTCACTGTTGAGCTGCAGGAGTTATGTCACGTGCCACCGAGTTGGGGCAAGCACCCCGACGCAGATCACGTCGCCGGAGCGGGCACCGGTGTCCGCTCCGGCGCACCGTTGTGCGATAACACCTGCCATGGACACGCGCACGGCTCCGGCATGACCAGTTCGTCCCCGGCGCCGCTCGCGCCGCCCCGCCTCGAGGGTGCGGCCGTCGACAAGGGCCTCAAGACCGGCGCCCTGGGCCTGGTCTCCTCGATCGTCCTGGCCGTCTCCTCGACCGCCCCGGCCTACGCGCTGGCCGCGACGCTGGGGTTCGTCGTCATCGTCGTCGGAGTGCAGGCCCCGGCGATCATGCTGCTGGCGTTCGTGCCGATGTGGCTGACCGCGGTCGCCTACTCGGAGCTCAACAAGCGCGAGCCCGACTGCGGGACGACGTTCACCTGGGCCGCCCGGGCCTTCGGACCACGTGCCGGGTGGATGGGCGGCTGGGGGATCATCGCCGCCGACGTCATCGTGATGGCGAACCTCGCCCAGATCGCCGGCTCCTACGGCTACCGGCTGGTCGGGCTCGACGGGCTGGCGGAGAGCGCCGTCTGGACGACGGTGGCCGGCGTCGCCTGGATCGCCGTGATGACCTGGGTCTGCTACCGCGGCATCGAGCCGACCGCACGCCTGCAGCGGGTGCTGCTGTCCGTCGAGGGCGTCGTGCTGGTGGCCTTCGCGGTGTACGCCCTGGTCAAGGTGTACGCGGGGACGGCGCCCGAGGGCTCGCTCACCCCGTCCCTGTCCTGGCTGTGGCCCTCCGGGCTCGGCTGGCCGGCGCTCACCGAGGCGGTGCTGCTGGCGATCTTCATCTACTGGGGCTGGGACTCCGCCGTCGCCGTCAACGAGGAGACCGCCAACCCGACCCGGTCGCCCGGGCGGGCCGCGATCATCTCCACGGTGCTGCTGGTCGGCATCTACACGGTGGTCTCCGTGGCGACCGTGGCCTTCGCCGGCGTCGGGACCGAGGGCATCGGGCTGGGCAACGAGGCCAACGCCGAGGACGTGTTCGTCGCCCTGGGCGCGACGGTCTTCGGGGACGACGTCCTCGGGCGGGCCTTCGAGGCGCTGCTGATCATCTCCGTGCTCACCTCGGCGGCGGCGTGCACGCAGACCACGATCCTGCCCACCGCCCGCGGCACGCTGGCGATGGCCGCCTACGGCGCACTGCCCCGGTCCTTCGCCCGGATCCACCCGCGGTACCTCACGCCCACGGTCTCCACGGTCTGGATGGGGATCGTCTCGATCGCCTTCTACGTGGGCCTGACGATCGTCAGCGAGAACGTGCTGATCGACTCCATCACGGCCACTGGCATGCTGATCGCCTTCTACTACGGGCTCACCGGCTTCGCCTGCGCCTGGCAGTTCCGCCGGGCGCTGCGCGGCCCGCGGGACGTCGTCATGCGCCTGGTGCTCCCGCTGCTCGGCGGGCTGTTCATGCTCGCCGTCTTCGTGCTGGCCTGCGTCGAGTACGCCGACCCCGGCTACGGCGAGACGGTGATCGGCGGCGTCGGCGGGGTGTTCGTGGTCGGGGTCGGCGCCCTGCTGCTGGGGCTGGTGCTGATGGTGGTCTACAGCCGGGTCGCGCCGGCGTTCTTCCGCGGCGAGACGATGCTCGACGGCGCCGGGGACCTGGTGCTCGAGGAGGGCGTCGCGACCGTCGCACCGACCGGGCCCGACGACCGGCCGTCCACGCCCGGGCGGTGATCCGGCGCGGGTGTCGGCTCGGCGAGCCGGTGCTGGGCCGGCAGGAACGCCAGGACGACGGCCGCCCCGACCCCGCTGGCCACGGCGCACACCCACGAGCCGGCGACGACGCCGTCCAGGAACGACTGCTGGACCGCCGTCACCGCACCACCGGGCAGCTGCCCGGCCACCGCGAGCCCGGCGAACACGGAGTCCGCCGCGCTCTCGGCCACCCGGGCCGGCGCGCCGGCCGCGGTGAGCCCGTCGACGGCGGCCGGGCCGTAGACCGTGCTCAGCACCGAGCCCACCACGGCGACGCCGAGGGTGCCGCCGACCTCGCGCACCGTGTCGTTGACCGCTGAACCGGCCCCGGCCTGGTCGCCGCGCAGCGCTCCCATCACCGCCTCGGTCGCCGGGCTGGTGACCAGCCCGAGGCCGGCGGCCATGAGCACCATCGCGATCACGATCCGGCCCCAGTAGTCGGACTCCAGGGTGGTGCCGGTGGCGACGGCGAACCCGACGGCCATGGTCAACAGCCCGGCTGCGACCACCAGCTTCGTGCCCACCGCCCGCATCGCGACGATCGCCAGCGGCGCGGTGACGCCGATGACGGTGGCGAAGGGGAGGGTCGCCACGCCGGCGGTGAGGGTGTCGTACCCGCGGACCGACTGGAAGTACTGGGTGATCATGAAGATGAACCCGAAGAGGCTGAAGAAGGCCAGCGCGATCGCACCGCTGCCGACCGACACCCGCGGGTCGCGGAACAGCCGGACGTCCAGCAGCGGCTCGGCGGTGCGCAGCTCGTGGACGACGAAGCCGGCGAGCGCCACCGCCGCGACCGCGTAGCCGCCCAGCGTGGTCGCCGATCCCCAGCCGTGCCCGGGGGCCTCGATCGTCGTCCAGACCAGCAGGCCGATGGCGAGCACCGAGGCGGCGGCGCCGGTCAGGTCGAAGCGGTGCGCCCGCGCCGCGCGCGCCTCGGGGACGACCAGTCGGCCGGCGACCAGAGCGACCGCCGCGATCGGCAGGTTGACCAGGAAGACCGAACCCCAGGCGAAGTGCTCCAGCAGCAGGCCGCCGGTCACCGGGCCGATGGCCACCGACAGGCCGGTGACCGCGGACCAGACGCCCAGTGCGGTGGCCCGTTCCCGGCGGTCGGTGAACGTGGTGACCAGCAGCGCCAGGGTGGCCGGGTAGATCGCTGCTGCGGCCACGCCCATCGCGGCCCGGCCGGCGATGAGCTGGTCGGTGCTGGTGGCCGCCGAGGCCAGCACAGAGGTCAGGGCGAAGGCGACCAGCCCGGCCTGGAGCACCCGCCGCCGGCCGAACCGGTCACCGAGCGCACCGCCGAGCAGCAGCAGTGCGGCGAAGGCCAGCGTGTAGCCGTCGACGACCCACTGCAGGTCCCGGGTGCTGGCCGACAGCTCGCGGCTGATGGTCGGCAGCGCGACGTTGACGATCGTGTTGTCGATGCTGACCAGCAGCACGGACAGGCAGAGCACGGCGAGCACCCACCACCGACGGGTGGCGAGGGCGGGCGGGGAAGTGGTCATCGCAGCCTCCGGACTGTAGAACAACGTGCCAGAACAATAGGACGGCGTTCTACAAGAGGCAAGCAGGATCGGTGCAGGAGGATGAGGTCGTGACAGACGTCAGGTCCGGCGCCGGGCGCACCCCCAGCCGCGCGGTTGAGCAGGCGTTGGTCGACGCGGCCGAGCGGGTGCTGGTCCGGGACGGCCTGGGCGCGGTGACCGTGCGGGCCGTCGCCACCGAGGCCGGCGTGGCGCCGATGGGCGTCTACAACCGCTTCGGCAGCAAGGACGGGTTGATCGCCGCCGTCCTGGTCCGCGGCTTCGACGGGCTGCGCGCCGCGGTCACCGAGGACGCCGACCCCGACCCGATCGCCCGGCTGCTGGCCAGCGGACGCAACTACCGGCGGTTCGCGCTGGCCCAGCCGCAGCACTACGGGGCGATGTTCGGCGGGCGACCCCTGCCCACCGAGGGCGCCGACGAGCTGGTCGCGCACGCCGCTGCCGCCTTCGAGGCGCTGGTCGACCACGTGCGCCACGCGATGGCCCGCGGGGCGCTGCGCGAGCAGGACCCGACCGAGACCGCCCAGCTGATCTGGAGCTCGGTGCACGGGGCGGTGAGCCTGGAGCTGGGCGGGGCGGTGCTCACCTCCGACCCGGCGGTCACCTACGAGTCGCTGCTGCACCTGCTCGTCGACGGACTCCGCCGACCACCCCCTTGAGGGTGAGCTGACCCGCCGTTCGCCGCGACGACGCTCCAGCGCCCCGCCGTCCCTGCCGACACCAGCAGAGACGAAAGGGGCCGGTCATGATGACTCTGGCGTGCAGTGCAGTGGCTCAGGCAGGGATGGCAGCGACGACGGCGTCGCTGGACGACACCCCCGCGGAATCGTTGATGTTCGTGGCCGGGTGGCTCACCACGGCCACCGACCTCACCGCGCAGGCGATGCTGCTCCGCGACCTCGGCGCGAGCTTCGACGTCCTGATTTAGGGAGACCCCGCCGCGCTCGGCAAGGACCGGCGGTTCGACCCGAGGTCCGCCTGGTCCGCGGCGCGCCGACCGGCGTGCCAGCCGGCCGGGTCGACCGTGCTGCCGCCGCGACGGCGCAGCGACGGGAACAGCTCCTCGACCGCCCGGTCGACCGCGGCCGACCGTTCGGCCAGCACCGGCGCCAGCTCGGCGCCGTAGTCGGCCCGGGCCTCCGCGGTCGCCTGCTCGCGGGCCTGGGTGAGCCGCTCCTCCAGCCGCTGGGCGAAGGAGTAGAGGAAGCCCCGGCGGAACGGCGTCGACCGCGCCCGGGCCCCGCCGCTGGAGGCTGCGTCGGCCAGGGCCCGGGCCGCCTGCAGCAGCAGTGAGGTGACCAGCAGCTCCACCAGGTCCACGTCGTCCCGGAAGCCGACCAGGGTGGCGATGCCGAAGCTCGGCAGCAGCACCACCCGGACGCCGTTCGCGGTGCCGACGGCCTGCACCACCGCCGCCTTCGCCTCGGTGTGCGGGTCGTCCAGGTGCAGCCGCCGGGCGACCACGCCGGCCGGGGCGCCGTTCCCCCGCTGCGCGAGGACCGCCGTGTCGATGGCGTGCCGGGCCATCAACGACTGCGCCTTGGCGGTGAGCGCCTCGGCCTCCTCGGCGAACTCCGTGGACTCCGCCTTGGCCAGCAACGACCGGATCCGGTGCAGCACCTTGCCGTCGGCCTCGCTGCCCGGCGCCTCCACCGGCCATGACGCAGCCGACCAGCCGCTGGGCGGGGTGAGCAGCTGCTCCAGCCTCGGCAGCGTGCGGAACAGCCCGATCAGCCGCAGCACGTCGCGCCAGGCCGGTGCGGGCTGGATCCGTTCGGCCCGCCACCAGTCGGCGACGGAGCGGACGTCGGTGGCCAGCGCGCCGAGCTGGGCGGTCCAGGCCTCGGGCACCTGACCGGCAGCGGCCGACCCGGACTCGGCGGTGATGACCGCGGCCGCCAGCCGGGCGGCCCGTTGGCTCACCCGGCGACGAGCGACGTGCACGACGTCCACCGGTTGCCAGCCGCCCTCCCACAGCTGCGGCAGCGCCGCCGTGAGCGTCTGCTGTGCCTGGCCGCCGCTGTCGACACCCGGGTCGCGCCGGGTCAGCCGGGCGACCACCGGGTCGAGCTCGGCGGCCTGCACCCCGGGCTCGGCGGCGAGCCGGGCGCCGGCCAGCAGCAGCATCAGCACCTCGTCGGTGGTCATCGGCGGTCCTCTCCTCGTGCGTGCGCCGGACCAGCGTGGCGGCGGGTGGGCCGCGCCGGGGGCGATCCAGGCGGTTGTGGACCGGGCGTCCCGTTGTGGACGCCGGCGGGCGGCTCAGGCGCGGGGGTGCACCCGGGAGGCCGCCTCGCGGGCGGTGGCCCGGGCGGCGTCGACGTCCTCGGCGCGGGCCAGCGCCACGCCCATCCGCCGGCGGGCGAAGCTCTCCGGCTTGCCGAACAGCCGCAGCTCGACACCGGGCAGCGACAGTGCATCGTCGACCCCGTCGAAGGTGACCCCGGTGGCCTCCACGCCGCCGTAGACGACCGCCGAGGCGCCCGGGTTGCGCAGCGTGGTGTCCACCGGGAGCCCCAGCAGGGCGCGGGCGTGCAGCTCGAACTCGTTCTGCCACTGCGTCGTCATCGTCACCATGCCGGTGTCGTGCGGCCGCGGGCTCACCTCGGAGAACCACACGTCGTCCCCGCGGACGAACAGCTCGACGCCGAACACGCCCAGCCCACCCAGCTCGGCCGTCACCGCCGCGGAGATCGCCTGCGCGCGGTCCAGCGCCACCGCCGACATCGGCTGCGGCTGCCAGCTCTCCACGTAGTCGCCGGCCTCCTGGCGGTGGCCGATCGGCGCGCAGAAGCCGGTGACCGTCCCCCCGTCGCGCAGCGAGCGCACGGTCAGCAGGGTGATCTCGTAGTCGAAGTCGACGAAGCCCTCGACGATCACCCGGGTGCCGGCGACCCGGCCACCGGCCATCGCGTACGCCCAGGCGCCGTCCACGTCGTCCGGGCCGTCGAGCTTGCTCTGGCCCTTGCCGGAGGAGGACATCACCGGCTTCACCACGCACGGGAAGCCGACCTCGGTGGTCGCGGCGCGCAGCTCCTCGAGGGAGTCGCAGAACCGGTAGGCGCTGGTCGGCAGGGCCAGGTCCTCGGCGGCCAGCCGGCGGATGCCCTCGCGGTCCATGGTCAGCCGGGCGGCCCGCGCGGTCGGGACGACGCGCACCCCCTCGGCCTCCAGCTCCACCAGCGTCTGGGTGGCGATCGCCTCGATCTCCGGGACGACGACGTCGGGCCGCTCGGCCTCGATCAGGGACCGCAGCTGCGCCGGGTCGCTCATCGTCAGCGTCCGGGCGTGGTGGGCGACCTGGTGGCCGGGGGCGTCGTCGTACCGGTCGGCGGCGATGGTCTCCACCCCCAGCCGCTGCAGCGCGATCAGCACCTCCTTGGCCAGTTCCCCGCTGCCCAGCAGCAGCACGCGGGTGGCCGAAGGAGACAGCGGGGTGCCCAGGGAGACCATGCGGACAGGCTAGAGAGGGGCGCGGAGCAGCCGGTCACCGTCACGGCCGGGAACCGCCGGTCAGCCGGCCGTTCCGTCGCTACGTTGCCCTGGTGACCGATCTCGCCACCCGCGCCCGCACCCTCCTCGACCTGCACCGCCCACCGGAGATCCTGGTGCTGGCCAACGTCTGGGACGTCGTCTCGGCCCGGGTCGTCGCTGCCACCCCCGGCGTCCGTGCGCTGGCCACCGCGAGCCACGCGATCGCGGCGACGTTCGGCTACGAGGACGGCGAGCAGATCCCGCTCGACCTGCACCTGGACATGGTGGGCCGCATCGCCCGCGCCGTGGACCTGCCGGTGTCGATGGACCTGGAGGCCGGCTACGGCGATCCGGGGGAGACCGCCCGCCGGGCGATCGGGCTGGGCGTCGTCGGCGGCAACCTGGAGGACCAGCTGCGGCCGCTGGACGACGCGGTCGCCGCCGTCGAGGCGGTGCTGCGCGCCGGCCGGGACGCCGGCATCGACTTCGTGCTCAACGCCCGCACCGACGCCTTCCTGCTGGCCGAGCCCGGGGCCGACCGGGGCGCGCTGCTCGCCGAGGCCGTGCGGCGGGGGCAGGCCTACCTGGCCGCGGGCGCGCCGGTGGTCTTCGTGCCCGGCGTGGTCTCGCGGGAGGAGATCGCGGGCCTCGTGGCCGGCCTCGGCCGCGGACGCGTCTCGGTGATGAGCGTCCCGGCGGCCTCTCCGCCGGGACGCGAGCTGGCCGAGCTGGGCGTCGCCCGGGTCTCCACCGGGCCGTTCACCCAGCGGGTCGCGCTGACCGCGCTGCAGGACGCCGCCGCGGAACTCGTCGCCGGCGGCACCCTGCCGGGCGCGACCCGCTCGCTGAGCTGACATGGCCGCCGATGCCTCCGCCCGGCTCTCCTGGGCCGCGCACGTCGCCGACCCGGGGCCGGGGGAGCGGGTGCTCGAGGTGGGCTGCGGACACGGTGTCCTGCTGTCGCTGCTCGCAGCCAGGCTGACCACCGGATCCGTCCTCGGGCTGGACCGCTCGGCCACCATGACCACCGCCGCGGCCGTGCGGAACGCGGCGGCGGTGGCGGCCGGCACGGTCGCGCTGCAGACCGCCGGCCTGGCCGACGCCGACCTGCCGGACGCGGCCTTCGACCTGGTGGTCGCGGTGCACGTCGGTGCCTTCTGGCGGGCTCCGGGGGAGGAGCACGCGGTGGTGCGCCGGGTGCTCGCCGGAGGTGGCCGGTTCCTCCTGGTCGACCAGCCGCTGCAGCCCGGACGGGCGCAGACCCGGGCCGATCAGGTCGCCGCGCTCGCCGCGCCGCACGGGCTGGTCGTCACGGCGGTGCACACCGGCGACACCCCGCCCCGTCCGTCGATCGCGGTGGAGCTGCGACCGCACCGCGGGTGACCTGGGACACCCTCGGTGGCTGGGCTGGGAGTTGGGGCGCAGCATCGGGGGCAGGACGTCGAGGACGACGAGAGAGAGAAGGCACCGCCGCCATGACCGATCTGCTCCTGCCCGCCGACTTCTTCGGTTTCCAGACGCTGCTGTCCGACGACGAGCAGAAGGAACTGCTCGCCCTCCGGGAGTTCCTGGAGTCGGAGATCAAGCCGCACGTCAACGCCGCCTGGGCGGCGGCGGAGTTCCCGCACGACCTGATCCCCAAGTTCGCCGAGGCCGACATCGTGGGGCGCTCCTACGACTGGGAGGGCCGCCCGCGCGCCTCCCGGCTCTACACCGGCTTCCAGGCGATGGAGCTGTCCCGGGTCGACCCGTCGATGGCCACCTTCCTGGGCGTGCACAACGGCCTGGCGATGGGCTCGATCATGATCCTCGGCTCGGAGGAGCAGCGGCAGCGCTGGATCCCGTCGATGATGCAGATGCAGACCATCGGCGCGTTCGGGCTGACCGAGCCCGAGGGCGGTTCCGACGTCGCCCGCGGCATGCGCACCACCGCCCGGCGGGACGGCGACTCCTGGGTGCTCAACGGCGCCAAGCGCTGGATCGGCAACGGCACCTTCGCCGACGTCGTGGTGGTCTTCGCCCGGGACGAGGCCGACGACCAGGTGAAGACCTTCGTCGTGGAGAAGGGCACCCCCGGCTTCACGGCCACCAAGATCGAGGACAAGTTCGCGCTGCGCACGGTGCAGAACGCCGACCTCACCTTCACCGACTGCCGCATCCCGGCGGAGAACAAGCTCGAGGACGGCAACACCTTCAAGGACGTCAACAAGGTGCTCAAGGTGACCCGGGGCGGGGTCGCCTGGAGCGGCGTCGGCTGCCAGCTGGGCGCCTACGAGGTGGCGGTGGCCTACGCCAAGGAGCGCCACCAGTTCGGCAAGGCGATCGGCTCCTTCCAGCTGGTCCAGGACCTGCTCGCCCGGATGCTGGGCAACGTCACCGCCAGCCTGGGGATGACCGTCCGGCTGTCCCAGCTGCAGGAGACCGACGAGCTGCGCGACGACCAGGCCGCGCTCGCCAAGAGCTACGTGACCGCCCGGGGCCGGGAGACCGTCGGCTGGGCCCGGGAGCTGTTCGGTGGGAACGGGATCGTGCTGGACTTCGACGTCGTCCGGTACTTCAACGACGCCGAGGCGCTGTACTCCTACGAGGGCACCCGCGAGATGAACACCCTCATCGTCGGCCGCTCGATCACCGGGATGAGCGCCTTCGTCTGAAGAAGGACCCCCTTTCCCCCCACGACTCGCAAGCTCGCGGCGGGCCCCTGAAAGGGGGCCGGAAGCGCAAGGGGCAGGTGCACCCTCACCCCTTCGGGGCGGTGGGCTCGGGCTGGGGTGCAGAGCCGACCGCCTGCGGACGATCACCAGCAAGGACGCCGGAGCGGCGTCCGGTGCTGGTGATCAGTCGTGGGGGGAGGGGTCGTGCCGGGTCAGTCCGTGCTCGTGGTCGAGGACACCGACGAGATCCGTGAGCTCGTCGTCACGGTGCTCCGCCGGGCCGGGATGGACGTGCGCGAGGCCACCACCGGTGCCTCCTGCCTGGCCGAGGTGCGCCGCGAGGCGCCCGACGTCGTCGTCCTCGACCTCGGCCTGCCCGACGCCGACGGCACCGAGGTCTGCCGCCAACTGCGCGCCGAGACCGACTGCTACGTCCTGATGCTGACCGCGCGGGCGGAGGAGGTCGATCTGCTGATCGGCCTCGCCGTCGGGGCGGACGGCTACATGGCCAAGCCGTTCTCGCCGCGGGAACTGGTGGCCCGGGTACAGACGATGCTGCGCCGGCCGCGCACCACGGCGGTCCCGGAGCCACGCGCCTCCGTGGAGGACTCCGTCCAGCGGCTGGCCGACCTCGAGGTCGACCCGGACAGCCGCGAGGTCCGGGTGGACGGCGCTGCCGTCGACCTGACCCGCACCGAGTTCGACCTGCTCGCCGCGCTGGTGTCCCGGCCCGGCCGGGTCCTGCAGCGGGAGACGCTGCTGCGCGAGGTCTGGCAGACCGACTGGGAGGGCAACCTCCGGTTGGTCGAGGCCCACATGTCCAACCTGCGGCGCAAGCTCACGGCCGCAGGGTTGAGCCACCCCGCGATCAAGACCGTCCGGGGGGTCGGGTACCGCTTGGTGGCCTGAGGAAGGGCCAGGACCGCACTCGGTCCTGGGCAGGACAGCTGCATCCGACGACGAGGCCCGGCCCCTGTGGGGACCGGGCCTCGTTGTCGTTCAGGCGGCCAGGCCGCGCCGCCGGGCGGCCGTCCGGGCGATCGCTGTGTCGACGACCTGCACCAGCCCGGCGAGGTCGTGGCGTCCGGTGGTCGCGTCGGCGGCCGAGGCGAGCTCCCCACGGCGGCGGGCGTCGTCCCGCCGGGCCGCCGGCCCCGTCAGGCCGGTCAGCTGGGCGAGCCGCTGGTGGGCCAGCACGCCGCGCCGGGCGTCGGCGGCGATCGCCCGGCACACGTCGGCCACCTCGGGGTGGCCGAGCTGGCCGGACGGGCCGGCGAGGGCGTAGGCCGCGGCCGCGACGGCGCGGGGGTCCCCGGCGCGGACGCTCCGGGAGATGGCGGACAGCCGGGTGGGCAGGGCGTCGGCGTACATGGCCTTCAGCCGGTCCTGCAGGTCGGCGTCCAGGTCGGCGTCGTGCAGGTCCTCCACGTCGACCAGGTCGTGGGCGCCGGCCTCGTCGGCCGCGGCGGCGGTGCGGCTGCGCACCAGGTCCACCAGCAGTCGGGCGTCGACGGGCGCGGCGAGGCAGGCGAGGGCGCCGGCGGCGGCTGCTGCGGCGCGGACCTCGTCGGTGGGGTCGGGGGTGACGACCAGGAAGTGGGCGGTGCTGCCGGCGCGGCGCAGTTCGGTGAGCAGCCCGGGGCCGTCGACGGCCCCGGGCACGGTGGCGGAGGTGACCACCAGGTCCAGGGCGACCGCGCTGCTGAGCCAGCGGGCGTCCTCGGCGTCGGCGGCCTCGTGGACGCCCCAGCCGGCCAGCTCGAGCAGGCCGGTGACCTGCTGTCGCGCGGTGGGGGAGGCGTCGATCACGAGGGCGGTCAGCATCGGACGGTCCCTGTCTGTGCGGACACCGCGGTCCAGCCGTAGCTGGTCCGGGCCATGACGGTGAGGGTGGTCGTGTAGCCGGTGAGGGTGAACTTGTCGACGGTGCCGGACACGCTGGTCGTGGCCGCGTCGGTCTGGGCCACCACCTGGACGACTCCGTCGCTGCGGTGGGCCGTGACCTGGTACCCGGTCACCTTCTCCGTGGTGCTGGCGCCCCACCTGACGGTCACGTCCACCCAGCGGGCTTTGCAGCCGGACGTCTCGACGGTCACGTTCGTCGGGGCGAGGACAGTGGTGGTGCCGACGGTCAGCGTGGCCATCGACGCCTCGTCGTCGAACGCGGCCTGGGCGGCGGTCGCGGTGCCCGCCAGCACGGTGGCGACCACGACGGCGAGCAGCAGGACCCCGCGGCGGAGGCCGGTCACGACTGGACCTCGGTCTCGTCGTCCTCGCGGACCTCGGTGGCCGGGCGCCAGATCGACAGCAGCAGCCAGCCGGCCAGCAGGGCGGGGGCGCCGTACACGAGCGCCTGGCTGACCACCGGGGTGCGCAGGGCCTGGATCGCGTGACCGAGCTCGGGGACGACGGCCCGGACCTGGTAGGCGGTGTCGCCCTGCAGGACTGCCTGCCACGGGTCGACCGCCTCGTTGGCGTCTCCCTTGGTCTCGACGGTGACCGTCCCGTCGGCGCCGTGCTCCACGGAGACGACGCGGTGGCTGACGAGGTGGTGGTCGTCGATCGGGATGTGGTAGGCGATGATCATGCCCTCGGTGACCTCGCCGACCGGCAGCGGCGTCACGATCGTGACGTCACCCGGGTCGATGGCCGGGGACATGCTGGCGGTGAGCATCGTCATCGTCCGGTAGTCCAGGACGTGCGGGCCGACGGCCAGCAGGCCGAAGGCCAGGACGGCGACGGTGACCAGCAGCCGGAGGGACCAGCGGAACGCCCACCCGGCCACGCGCTTCCCGAGGCCGGCGGTGCGGCCTGATCGGGTGGACTGCTGCGCCGGACGCCGGGCGATCGCGGTGTCCGTGAGGGCTGCGGGAGAGGCGAGCAGGGCGGTGGTCATGGCGATTCCTCCGGGGCGGGGTCAGCAGGTGGGCAGGGGCAACCGCGTCAGCGGTTGGTGCCGGTCTGCTGGGTGCCGGTGAAGCTGAGCGCCAGGGTGGAGCTCTTGCCCTGGAAGGTGTTGTCGGCGGTGGTCGGCAGGCTCAGGGTGACGACGAGGTGGTCGGTGCCCTTCGGCGCGAGGCTCGCGGCCTTCGCGAAGCCGACGTCGGTCACGGCCGGGCCGGTGGCCACCGGGGTCTTGACGCCGCTGCAGGTGTAGGTGGCGACGCCGTTGACGACCGACTCGGTCCAGGTCACCGAGCAGGAGGTGACGCTCAGCTGCAGGCCGTTGGCCTTGTCGGTGTCCAGCACGCTGGAGACGGTGGCGCTCGAGGTGAGCTGGATGCCGGCGAAGCCGAGGTCCCCGCTGTTGACCAGGTCGACCGAACGGCTGATCGAGTCCCCCGGGACGAAGCCGGCGGCGTTCATCGGCAGCGTGGCGGTGCTGTTGACCGAGTTGAGGTCCAGCGACAGGGTGCCCGAGGCGACCGAGGCGTTCAGCGGGGCGGTGCTGTCGGTGAACGTGCCGAAGGTGCCCATGCCGGCGACGGCGGCAGCGGCGCCGACGATGCCGAGCGAGCCGATGACCTTGCGGGCGGTCCGGGTGCGGGTGGTGGCGGTCATGTCTGTGTCTCCCTGGTCTGGCCGTGTCGACGGGTGCTCCCGGCGACGGACACGACTCTGGAGGGCCATCCGCAGGGCTCCCACCAGCGATCCGCAAGAGAACCGCAAGATGCGGCGGGGGCCGTCAGGCCGGCAGGGGCAGCGCGAGGGTGAAGGTCGTCCCGCGTCCTTCGGCGCTCACCACGTCCAGGGTGCCGCCGTGCGCGGTGGTGATCGCCTTGGTGATGGTCAGGCCCAGCCCGACCCCCGGGACGGCGTTGCGCCGGGCGGTCGAGGCGCGGAAGAAGCTGGTGAACAGCCTCCCCTGTTCGCTGTTCGGGATGCCGACGCCGGTGTCGCTGACCGACAGCAACGCCACCGGGGTCGCGCCCGCAGCGGGGACGTCGACGAGCGCACCGTCCGCGTCCCGCCAGGCCGTCTGCAGCCGCAGGGCGACCCGTCCGCCGGCGGGGGTGAACTTGACGGCGTTGGACACCAGGTTGTCGCAGGCCTGCCCCAGCCGGAGCGCGTCGCCGGAGACGACCAGTCCGCCGTCCAGGACGTCGACGGACATCGCCACCCCGCGCGCCGTGGCGGTGACCCGGGCGGTCTCCTCGGCGGACCGGACGATGTCGGCCAGGTCGACCTCCGCGGGCTGCAGGGTGAACCGGCCCGCGTCGACCTGGGCGGTGAACAGCAGGTCGCCGACCAGCCGCAGCAGGCGCTGCGCGTTGCGTTCGACGGTGCCCAGGTACTGCCGCTGGTCGTCGGTCAGCGGCTGCTCCGGGTCGTCCAGGACGAGTTCCAGGTACCCCAGGATCGAGCTGAGCGGGGTGCGCAGCTCGTGGGAGATCAGGCTGACGAACTGGTCCTTGAGCCGTTCGGTGGCGCGCACCTCGGTCATGTCGGTGCCGACGAAGTTCCAGCCGGTCTGCTCGCCGTCGTCGTCGGTGCGCGGGGTGATCGCCACCGACACGGTCAGCCGCCGGCCGTCCGCGGTCAGGTAGGTCCAGTCGCGGACGTCGCTGCCCTGCTCCCGGGCGACCCGCACCAGGGTGGCGAACGGGGTGCCGCCCCCGGCGTCCGGTTGCTCGGGTGTCAGTTCCTCCGGGGCGTGGAAGTCGATGATCGACCGGGTGCGGACGACGTCGGCCCGGGGGAGCCCGAGCATCCGTTCGGCCCCGGGGTTCCACACGCGAACCAGACCGTCCCGGTCGGTGCCGATGATCGACTGCTCGGTGACCGCGTCGATCACGCTGGTCATGGTCTCCGCCCGGGCTCGCAGCATCCGGGTGGCGACCTCGAGCTCGTCCGCGGTCGACTGACCCTGCGAGAAGAGGTCCAGGCGCTGGGCCTCCAGCAGCCGGGCGGCGGTCTGTTGCCGGTGCAGTCGCCACGTCAGGTCGGCGACGGCGAGCAGCACGACGGCTCCGGCCAGCAGGACCAGGGGGAGGGCGGGACGGACGACGAGCGCCAGGACGCCGGTGGCGGCCGCGGCGGCGGCGCCCAGCCCGGCCACGCCGGTGCGGTGGGCCGGCCCGGAGGAGCGCGCGACGGGATCGGCTATGGCGGTCACGCGGGGTGCTCCACGGTCAGCAGCTGGATCTGTCGGACCAGGCCGGCGACGGTGAAGGGCTTGGGCAGGTAGGCGTCCGCGCCCGTGGCCAGGCCGCGGGCCACGTCGTCGGGGGAGGCGCCGGCCGACAGCAGCAGCACCTGGCAGTCGGCAGTGGCGGGGTCGGCGCGCAGTGCGAGGCAGACCTCCAGGCCGGTGGCGCCCGGCATGGAGACGTCGAGGACCACCAGGTCGGGTCGTTCGGCGCGTGCCACGGTCAGGGCCTGGGCGCCGTCAGGTACCGCGGCGACGACGGTGCAGCCGGCCTTGCCGACCGCGAGGGCGACGAGGTGCCGGATGTCCTCCTCGTCGTCGGCCACCAGCACGCGTGCGGGTGCGTCCACCGCGGTCGCTCCGTCCTCTCGGCCGGCTCCGCCCCGAGCCGGGGACGCAGTCCGTCCTGTCGGGGAACGGCGCTCGCCGGGCCGGGCTGGAGCTGCCGGGAGGGGGTGCTCACCCGATCAGGGGGCGCCACCATCGGGGCCCGAGACGCACGACGGGCCCCTGTGCAGCTGCACCGGGGCCCGTCGGGGAGTTGCGTGGGTCAGGAGGAACGCTGCCCCTGGACCTTCTGCTTGGAGTCCTGGGCCTGGCCCTTGACCTCCTGCTTGGAGTCCTGGGCCTGGTTCTTGACGTCCTTCGCGGCGTGCTGGCCCTCGTCCTTGACCTCCTTGGCGCCCTGCGCAGCCGTGGAGAGGACCGAACCCGCAGCGCTCACGGCGGCCGGCTTCAGGTTGTCGCCGATCTCCTGAGCCACGTTCTTGGCCTGCTCCATGGCCTGCTGCTTCAGCGGCTCGGAGTGCTCCCTGATGGCCGACTCGGCCTGCGAGGCGAGCTGCTTCTCCTTCTCGCTGGTCGGCATCAGGGAGGAGACCAGCCAGCCGACACCGAAGGCGATGAGGCCCGCGGCGAGCGGGTTGCCCTGCGCCTGGCGCTGGAGGGTCTCGGGGGCCTGCTGGACGGTGTCCATGGCGCTGTGCGCGGCATCCTGCACGCTGCCCGCAGCGTTCTGCGCCGCGCCCTGTGCCTGGTGCGCCGCGCCCTGTGCCTGGCCCTGCGCCTGGGAGGCGCGGCCGCCGGCCTGGTCACGGGCCTCGTGTGCGGCCCCGAAGACCTTGTCCTTCAGGCCGGACATGCCGCTCTTGGCCTTGCCGACGCGGCGGTCGACGACCCGCGTGGGGTTGACCTTCTCGTTGAGCGCGTCCACGTCGTAGCTCAGGTTCGCGCGGGTGTCCTCGATCTGGCGCCGGATCGCATCCGGGTCACTGCTGGTCATGTCGTTCTCCTCTGCGGAGTAGCTGTGTGGGAGGTCAGTTGGGCTTGAGCGCGCCGGGGACCTGCTGGAGCGTGTCGACCGTCTGCTCGGGCTTCGGGTTGATCGTCTTGAAGCGGCTGAGGTCGACCTGCTTGAGCCGCGCGAGGTCGACCTGCGTGACCCGCTTGGGGTCGACCTGCTTGAGCTTCTTCTTGCCCATCGCGGCCAGGACGGCCGCTGCGATGCCCCAGAGGACGGCGACGACGAGCGTGGCCCAGCCGAGGCTGTCGAAGAGGTCGGCGAGGGCCCACATCAGGGCCAGGCTCAGGAAGAGGACCAGCATGAAGCCGGCGAAGGCTGCGCCACCGAGCATCCCGGCGCCCTTGCCGGCCTTGGCTGCCTCTTCCTTGGCGATGCCACTGGCCTTGTTCGCCTCTTCCTTCGCGATGGCGGTGGCCTTGTTCGCCTCTTCCTTCGCGATGGCGGTGGCGTGGCCGGCCTCCTGCTTGAGCTCGGCCTTGGCCAGCTCGAGCTCCTGACGCATGAGCGTCGACAGGTCCTTGCTCACCTCACCGAGCAGGGTGCCGACCGAGGTGTTCTCCACCTCGGGGTGCCCCTCCTCGGTCATCGGCTGAGCCGAGTTGTCCACGTGGTGGGTCTCGTACCCGGTCGGCGGGCTGGAGTAGCCGGTGGAACCGCTCTGCGCGTAGCCGGTTCCGGGCTGCCCGTACGGCTGTGCGCCCGGGGCGGTGGGCTGGGTCATCGCAGACCCTCACCCGGGGTGCGGGCCGGGTCGTCCCAGCCGGCCGCGGTGGCCGGGGGCACCGCAGCGGTCTCGGGGGGGACGGTGCCGTACGGCGGCGGCGGGACCGTCCCGGTGGTGCCGGTGGTCGCGTAGCCAGCGGCCGGGGTGCCGGCGACGTAGTCCGTCCCAGCGGTCTCGGTCGCGTACGTGCCCGTGTCGCCGCGGTGCTGGCCGCCCTGGTGCTGCTGATTGCCGCTGCCGGAGGAGCCCTGGTCCTTGTGGGAGGCGACGGCGCCGGTGGTCAGGCGACCCGCGACGACGCCGGCCAGAGCCGCGCCGAGCATGAAGGTGCCCGGCTTGCGGCGGGCGAAGCTGCGGAGCTCGTTGACGAGGTCGGCGGGCTCACGGTTCTTCAGCCAGCCGGCGAGCTCCTCGACCTTGTCGCCGGCCTGGCGGACCAGGTCAGCGGCCGGGCCGGACGGGGTCTCGTCGCCGCCGTCGACCATGATGCGCATCTGCTTGGCGATGTCGCTCAGCCCGTCGCCGGCCTTCTGCGTCCCGCCCCGGACCTGGTCCTGGAGCTGGGAGACGCCCTGCTTCACGAGGTCCTGCGCCTGCTGCTTGGTCTCCTGGGTGACCTGCTTGGCCTGCTCCGCCGCGGTGCCGGCGACGTCCTTGGCGTGGTCTGCCGCGGTCCCGGCGACCTCGCTGCCGGCCTGCTTCGCGGTGTTGCCCACGTCGCGCGCCTGGTCCTTGGCGACGTCGGACTTCTTGGGCGCGCCGGAAGCCTCTGATGCTCCGCTGTCGGACTGCTTCGGTGTGTCGATGGAGTGGGTCATCGTTCCTCCTCGTCCTGCATGGGCTGTTCGTGGTCTGTCGTCGATGCCTGGGCATCCGTGCCCATCGACCACGCCCGCTCCATCGCACGGTCCACCACCGGCCTGCAGGGTCGATGTGGTCATGCGAGGTGGCGGGGCGGCGTGTGGGCACCCGCGTGCCCTGGTCGAAAACGCTCGGTGGGTCCCACCGTGGCCTCGGTGGGGCGCCGTTCCGCTGAACACCTGTTACCCCTGATGGACACGCGCACAAACGGGCATTTCCGGATTTCGTCGATCTTGCGACAGGGGTCGGAGTCGCGGTGGTGTCGCCGCGTAGGGTGCGCCCGGAGGCAAGGCAAGCCTTCCCTGACCAGAGGAGGCCGTGATGGCCAGTGCGACGAAGGCCGAGCGGGTCCGCCGTCCCCGGGTGGCCCGGGTGGCC
Source organism: Modestobacter sp. KNN46-3 (assembly GCF_011039295.1). Lineage (NCBI taxonomy): Bacteria > Bacillati > Actinomycetota > Actinomycetes > Geodermatophilales > Geodermatophilaceae > Modestobacter > Modestobacter sp. KNN46-3. The sequence continues at coordinate 96,003 of NZ_JAAKGN010000003.1, forward strand.
GAGGTGCTGCGCACCTCGCGCCTGACCCCGCACATGATCCGGGTGGTGCTGGGCGGCGAGGGTCTGGCCGGCTTCCCGGCCGGCGAGTTCACCGACCACTACGTGAAGCTGCTCTTCCCACCGGCCGATGCGCCCTACGGCGTCCCCTTCGACCCGGAGCAGGTTCGCGCCGAGCTGCCCGCCGAGTTCTGGCCGGTCACCCGTACGTACACCGTGCGCTCCTGGGACCCAGCCGCCGGCGAGCTGACGATCGACTTCGTGCACCACGGCGACACCGGCCTGGCCGGGCCGTGGGCGGCGAACGCGCAGCCCGGCGACCGGATCCAGCTGTTCGGTCCCGGCGGCGCCTACACCCCGAACCCGGACGCCGACTGGCACCTGCTGGTCGGGGACGAGAGCGCGCTGCCGGCGATCGCTGCCGCCCTGCCCCGGCTGCCGGGGGGCGTGCCGGCGTTCGTCTTCCTGGAGGTCGCCGGGCCGGCGGAGCAGCAGTCGGACCTGGTGCTCGGCCACGGGACCACCGTCGTGTGGGTGCACCGCGAGGGCAGGGCGCCGGGGGAGGCCCTGGTGACCGCGGTGAAGGCGGTCCAGCTGCCGGCCGGCACCGGCCACGTGTTCGTGCACGGCGAGGCGGGCCTGGTCAAGGAGCTCCGGCTGCACCTGCGCACCGAGCGCGGCCTCGACCCGGCGTTCACCTCCATCTCCGGCTACTGGCGGCAGGGCCGCACCGAGGACCGCTGGCAGGCCGAGAAGCCGGAGTGGAACGCGGAGGTCGAGGCGGCCGAGCAGGCGCTCGCCGCCGGCTGAGCGGTCCTCCCGCTCAGCCGAGGTCGTCGGTGGAGAAGGTGTCGCACTGCGCCGGGTCGCCGGTGGCGTAGCCGGTGCTGAACCACTGGCGCCGCTGCTCGGACGAGCCGTGGGTGAAGGCGTCCTGGTCGACGGTGCCGCCGCCGAGCTCGGTCTGGATGAAGTCGTCGCCGATCCGCCCGGCGGTGTCCAGCGCCCGGTCGATGTCGTCGTCGGTGATGTCGGCGATCAGCGGTGCGCCGGAGTCGGGCACCGACTCGGCGTGGTCCGCCCAGGTGCCGGCGTAGCAGTCGGCCTGCAGCTCCAGGCGCACGGTGCCGCTGGCCGGTCCGGTCTCGCCCGGGGTGACCAGCCGGCTGGTGCCCAGCAGGTGCTGCACGTGGTGGCCGTACTCGTGGGCCAGCACGTAGGCGTTGACGAAGGCGCCGCCCGCGGCGCCGAACCGGGTCTGCAGGTCGTCGAAGAAGCTCAGGTCGATGTAGACCTGCTCGTCGGCCGGGCAGTAGAACGGGCCCGACCCGCTGGTCGCGCCGCCGCAGCCGGTCTGCACGGTGCCCGCGAAGAAGACGGTGTCCGCGGGGCGGTAGTCGGAGCCCAGCGTCGCGCCCCAGTGGTCCTGGATCGACTCGATGTCGGCCACCAGTGCGCACTCCACCGAGGCGTTGGCGTCGGCGCCGGTCCGGCAGTTCGCCGCCAGCTCGGCGTTGTCGGCGGTCTGACCCCCGCTCAGCCCACCGAGCGTGCTGGCCAGCCCCGCTGTGTCGCCCCCGCCGCCGCCGAGCACCTGGAACAGGACGACGACCGGCTCGGTGCGGCCGGGCAGGGTGTTGCCCTCCCTGCCGCCGGTGCGCTCGTACACCTCCACCTGGTCGCGGACCCACTTCTCCGGACTCGGCTCGTACTCACCTTCGACGGGCATG
>NZ_JAAKGN010000030.1:0-40771 GCF_011039295.1 Modestobacter sp. KNN46-3
CCGCCCTGGCGGCCGACCTGGGTCCCTGGCCCTTCGCCCGTGCCCGCCTGCAACTGGCCCACGGGGCCTGGCTGCGGCGGTGCCGGCGGGCGGCGGAGTCCCGGGCCCCGCTGCGGGCCGCGCGGGACACGTTCGACGCCCTGGGCGCCGCTGCCTGGGGCGACCGGGCGCGGCAGGAACTGCGCGCCTCCGGGGAGCAGAGCAGGCCGCGGACCCCGGAGGCACGCGAGCAGCTGAGCCCGCAGGAGCTGCTGATCGCGCAGCTCGCTGCGGAAGGCCTCACCAACCGGGAGATCGGCGCACGGCTGTACCTCTCGCACCGGACGGTCGGCACGCACCTGCACCGCATCTTCCCGAAGCTGGGCATCACCTCCCGCGTGGCCCTGCGTGCCGCGATCGGCCCGGAAGCCGCCCGATCCACCGTCGGTGCGACGGTCATCTGACGTACGCGAGCAGGGGGCACCGCTTCCTACGGTCGGTCCATCAGCGCTGACGCGACCGATCCGGTCGTCCCGGTCGCTGCGGATCGAGAGGAACGACGATGACCATCGACAGCGACGAGCGCCGGCCGGACCAGGAGAAGCCCACCGTGGTGCTCGTGCACGGCGCCTTCGCCGAGTCCGCGAGCTGGAACGGGGTGATCGAGCAGCTCAGGAGCGACGGCTACCCGGTCGTCGCCGCGGCCAACCCGCTCCGGAGCCTGCGCCACGACGCCCTGCAACTGCGCAGCGTCCTGGACCAGGTGCGCGGCCCGATCGTGCTGGCCGGCCACTCCTACGGCGGCTCGGTGATGAGCGTGGCCGCGGACGGGCACCCCGGCGTCCGGGCGCTGGTCTACGTGGGCAGCTTCCTGCTGGAGGAGGGGGAGAGCACCGGTGACCTGGCCGGGAGGTTCCCCGGCAACGAACTGGGGTCCGCCCTGGAGTCCGTTCCCGTCCCCGACGGGAACGGCGGCACGGTGACCGACCTGTACATCCAGCCGGAGAAGTTCCGGCAGGTGTTCGCCGCCGACGTCCCCCCGGAGGTCGCCGAGCTGATGGTCGCGACGCAGCGGCCCATCACCAGCGAGGCACTGGAGGAGAAGGCGACGGCGGCGGCCTGGCGGACGATCCCGTCCTGGACGCTGGTCACGCGGCAGGACCTCGCGGTCCCGGCCGAGGCGCAGGCCTTCATGGCGCAGCGCGCGCAGTCCACGGCCGTCGAGGTCGACGCCTCCCACGCCGTCGCCGTGTCCCGGCCCGGCGCGGTCGCCGACCTGATCGTCGAGGCCGCCCGCGCGACGGCGGGCTGATCCGCCGAACCACGACCGTCCCGCCGCACTCCGGGATCCAGCGGACGGAGCGGGGCGGTCGGGACGGCGCCGCCACCCAGCCGACAGGAGGCCGGTGACGACATGCAGGTCCTCGACCTGATCGGCGTCTTCGCCTTCGCGGTCTCCGGCGCCCTGATGGCGATCGGCCGCGACCACGACGTGGTGGGGATCGCGATCCTGGCGGTGGTCACCGCGCTGGGCGGCGGGATCACCCGTGACCTGGTGCTCGGCGACACGCCACCCCCCGCGTTCACCAGGTGGCAGTACCTGGTCGTGGCCCTGGCGGCGGCCGCGGTCACCTCCGTCGCCCACCCCTGGCTCGGGCGGCTGAGCAGACCCCTGCTCGTCTTCGACGCGGCCGGACTCGGGCTCTTCTGCGTCGCGGGGACCGAGAAGGCGCTCGACCACGGGCTCGCGCCCGTGGCCGCCGCCCTGCTCGGCGTGACGACCGCCGTGGGGGGCGGCGTCCTCCGCGACGTCCTCGCCCGCGAGACCCCGGCGCTGTTCCGGGCGGACTCCGAGCTCTACGCGGTGCCGGCGCTGGTCGGGGCGCTCGTCGTCGGCACCGCCTCGACCTCCGACGCCGACGGACCCGCGCTCGGCGCGGGGGTCGCCTGCGCCGTCTTCGTCGTCCGCGTGCTCGCCCTGCAGCGCCACTGGCGCGGTCCGCGGGCGCGCGGGCGGCGACCTCCGGTCGGCCCGTCCCCGGTGGGCGGACTGCCACCTCCCTGACGCAACGAGAGAAGGAACGACATGACAACGGACGAGCGGTACGACGTGGTGGTCGTCGGCGGTGGCGCCGCCGGCCTGAGCGGGGCCCTCGCCCTCTCCCGGGCGCGGCGCAGTGTGCTGGTGGTGGACGCCGGCAGCCCGCGCAACGCCCCGGCGGAGCACGTGCACAACGTGCTCGGCCGCGAGGGGACGCCGCCGGTGGAGCTCCTGGCGATCGGTCGCCGCGAGGTCGAGGGCTACGGGGGCACCGTGGCTGAGGGCCGGGTCTCCGCGCTGAGCCGGGTGGACGGCGGGTTCCGCGTCGACCTGGCCGACGGGCGGTCGGTGCGGGCGCGCCGGCTGCTGGTGGCGACCGGGCTGACCGATGAGCTGCCCGACGTCCCGGGCGTCGCGGAGCTGTGGGGGAGGAGCGCGCTGCACTGCCCCTACTGCCACGGCTGGGAGGTGCGGGACGCGGCGATCGGCGTGCTCGGCTCCGGACCGCAGAGCACGGTGCAGGCGCTGCTCTGGCGGCAGTGGAGCGACGACGTCGTCCTCTTCCCGCATACCGGCGCTGCGCCCACGCCGGAGCAGCGCGAACTGCTCGCCGCCCGCGGGGTGCGGGTGGTCGAGGGCGAGGTGGCCGCGCTCGACGTCACCGACGGTGCGCTCGCCGGGGTCCGGCTGGCCACGGGGGCGGTGGTCGCCCGCGCAGCGCTGGTCGTGGCACCGCGGCTCACGGCCAACGCCGGGCTGCTCGCCGGCCTGGGCATCGAGCCGGTCGACCAGTTGGTCCACGGCGCCGTCCGCGGCACCCGCGTGCCCGCCGACCCGACCGGCCTGACGGAGGCGCCCGGGGTCTGGGTGGCCGGCAACGCCGCCGACGTGACGGCACAGGTGATGGCCTCGGCGGCGCAGGGGATGGCCGCCGCCACCGCGATCAACGTCGACCTGGTCCTCGAGGACGCCCGGACCGCCGTCGAGCAGCTGCGGGACGAGACCAGAGAGGCGTCGTAGAGGCACGGCCGTGGAAGACGACGACGGAGGAGCAGAGATGGGGAGTGTGGATCGCGGGCGCCTGGACGGGCGTCGAGCGCTGGTCACCGGCGGGTCGAAGGGATCGGGTGCAGCCGTGGCTCAACGGCTTCGCGAGCTCGGTGCCGACGTCTACGTGACGGCCCGGACGATGCCCGAGGGGTACGAACACCCGGACCGCTTCATCGCGGCCGACACCTCGACCGCCGAGGGCACGGCGCTCGTCGCGTCGAGCATCGCGGAGGCCGGTGGCGTCGACGTCCTCGTGCACGTCGTGGGAGGTGCGTCCACGCCGTCCGGGGGGTTCGCGGCGATCACGGACGAGCAGTGGGCGACCGAGCTCCAGCTGAACTTCCTCGGCGCCGTGCGGCTCGATCGAGCGCTGCTGCCGTCGATGGTCCGGTCCGGGCACGGTGTCGTGCTGCACTTCACGTCCATCCAGCGGCAGATGCCCCAGTACGACGCGTCTCTCGCCTACGCGGCTGCGAAAGCCGCCTTGCGCACCTACAGCAAGGGCCTGGCCAACGAGCTCGCGCCGCACGGTGTGCGGGTCAACGCGATCAGTCCTGGTGGGATCGAGACCGAGGCCTACGAGAGGTTCGTGGACCGGATCGCGGAGGGGAACGGCCTGAGCCGGGAGGGGGCGAAGCAGAAGATCCTCGACTCCCTCGGCGGAGTTCCTCTCGGCCGTTTCGCGAGAACGGAGGAGATCGCCGATCTGGTGGGCTTCCTGGTGTCCGACCAGGCGTCGGCGATCGTCGGTGCGGAGTACGTGATCGACGGTGGGACCGTCCCGACGACCTAGACCGACGAGCATCCAGGCCGCCGCGAGCAACCGTGCGTCTCTGCGGGAGAGGAGCAGCTGTGGGCACCATGGACGAACTGATCAGCCCAGTCGTCGTTGCACGGCTTCGGGCTGCGTTGGCGGCGGTTGCGCCCAGCAGCGACTTCCCCGCTCTGGTCGAGGCGGAAGGTGCCGTACGGGACGTCCGCCTACGGAAGCGGGTTGACGTCGTCCGCGATGCTCTCCTCAGCGACGTCCCGGCGGGGTTCGCCGCCGCCGAGCGAGTGGTGCTCGACGTCGTGGACGAGCCGCGTTTCGGCGGGTGGATGATCTGGCCCACCACGGAGTTCATCGCGTCGAGAGCACTCGAGACCGGGTCGACGCGGGACTTCGATGCCGCCATGGCGCTCCTGGCCCGGCTCACCGTCGGTCTGACGGGCGAGTTCGCCGTCCGTGAGCTCCTCAACGCGCGCCCCGAGCGGGGCCTCCGCATCATGCAGACCTGGACGGGGCATGACAGCGAGCACGTGCGGCGACTCGCCACCGAGGGCTCTCGCGCCTACCTGCCCTGGGCGAAACGGGTGCCCTGGCTGCTCGGCCATCCTCGTGCGACACGAGCCATCCTGGACGCCACCTATCGGGACCCTGCCGAGTACGTGCGGCGCTCGGTCGCCAACCACCTCAACGACCTCAGTCGCGTCGAGCCCTCCGTCGTCACGGACGCCGCCGCCGCGTGGGCCGGCGAGCCGGACGCCAACACCCCCTGGGTGCTGCGGCACGGCCTGAGGACGCTGATCAAGCAGGCCGATCCCAGCGCACTGGCACTCGTCGGGTTCACCGGGAGCAGCCTGCGCGTGGCCAGACTGCGGATCCCCGCCGACGTCGTCCCCTGGGGAGGGGACCTCACGTTCACGGCCGTCGTCACAAACGACGGGGAGACGGAGGCGACCGTGGCGATCGACTACTCCATCGGGTTCCGACGCGCCAACGGGTCCGTCAGCGCGAAGACGTTCAAGCTCGGGTCACGACGCATCCCCGCCGGCGGGAGCAGCGTCGTCACGAAGACCCACTCCTTCCGCCCCATCACCACCCGGACCTACCACCCGGGGCCGCACCACGTCACCGTGCAGGCGAACGGGGTCCTCTCTCCACCCGAGGGGTTCGTCCTGGGAAGGGCAGACGGGCAGGAGGACGGTCATGACCACGCCGCCGACTCTGCCGGAGGTGGACCGGAGTCGGTCGGGATGGTCGACGCGAACTCCACGGGACACCCGATCGACGGAGGCAGGGAGGGGCGATCATGAACGACGTGGCCGAGCGGGTCCTGAGCACCGTCTCCTCGATCCCCAGCGGGCACGTGATGACCTATGGCGACGTCGCCGAGGCGGCTGGCACGGGCGCGCGCGCCGTCGGTCAGGTCCTGCGCAACAGCGGTCACCACGTGCCGTGGTGGCGGGTGGTGGACGCCAGGGGGCGGCCGGTGGAGGGCGCGGCCCAGGAGGCACTCGAGCAGTTCCTCGAGGAGTCCACTCCCTTGCTGCACCGCGGCGACGACGTGCGAGTGGACCTCGCGCGAGCATCGTGGCCCACCCACGACGTGGGCAGGACCTGACGCCGCGGAGGCCCCACGCCTCCACCAGCTCCGCTGCAGCTCGGGTCCGCGCCCGACCTCAGGTCATCGGGTGGTCTGCGCCTCGCGGCGCGGGAGCACCCAGTCGGGCCGCACGTAGTGGCAGGTGTACCCGAACGGGATCCTCTGCAGGTAGTCCTGGTGCTCGTCCTCGGCCACCCAGAACGGGCCGGCCGCCTCGACCTCGGTGACGACCTCGCCGGGCCAGATGCCCGAGGCGTCGACGTCGGCGATGGTGTCGAGCGCGACGCGCTGCTGCTCCTCGCTGGTGTAGAAGATCGCCGAGCGGTAGCTGCGACCGACGTCGTTGCCCTGACGGTCCTTCGTCGACGGGTCGTGGATCTGGAAGAAGAACTCCAGCAACTCGCGGAACGAGATCACATCCGGGTCGAAGACGATCTCGACCGCCTCGGCGTGGTCGCCGTGGTTGCGGTACGTGGCGTTCGGGGTGTCGCCTCCCGAGTAGCCGACGCGGGTGGAGAGCACCCCCGGGCGCTTGCGCAACAGGTCCTGCGCGCCCCAGAAGCAGCCGCCGGCGAGGATCGCGGTCTCAGTGGTCATGGGTGCCTGCCTCTCTGTCGAGTACGGCAGGACAACACCGCGACCGGTGTCGGTGCTTCCCACCGCCCGCCTGGCCCGGGTGGCGGCCCCGTTTCGAGCGACTGCGCAGCCGCTGTCAGGCCAGGCGGCGTCGCAAGGTCGGTACGCCGTCGCCGCCGAGGTGGTCGAGTGCGGCCGGGCGGCCGGTGATACCCAGCAGGAGCGCCTCGGCGGGGCCGCGCACTACAGGGCCGCGGCCGTGCGCCCAGTCGAGGTCCGTCGCCTCGAAGCGCAACCCGTCCAGCGCACCTCTGCGCACGATGCCACCGACCGGGGCGGCGGTCAGGAAGGTGAGCACCTTGTGCAGGCGCTCCTCGGGGACGGCGCGCTGCAGACGCAGCGGCCAACGGATGTCCAGGCCGTGCACCACGAGGTCGGTGAGGGGTGCCTCGGGGCCCGACCCCGGAGGGGTGAACTGGGAGTCCGCCTTGCGCCGCAGGACCTCGACGAGCTCGTCGAAGGGCCGGCGTGCCTGCTCGCGGGCCAGGCGGACGTTCGCCCGGTCGAAGCTGCCGCGGCTCGCCAGCATGGTCAGCAGGAACCTCGGCATGCCCACCTCCAGGGGCACGACGAGGTGCGCGACCACGTCGCGAACGCTCCACTCGCCGCACAGGCTCCGTGTCGCCTGCTGTTCCTCCGTCAGTCCCGACACCAGGGCCGCCAGCCTCCGGCGCTCGTCGGCGATCTCCGCGAACGTCTCCACGGACGGCACCCTGGCAGAACCCCGAGAGGGTGTGCCCACGATCCCGCGCGGCCGCGCCCCTGGACCACCGCCGCCTCGTGGCCTCGGAGCGCGCGTGGTCACGGGCGCGGTCCTGGGGCGCCGAGGCGCGCGACCATCGTCCGTACGGCCTCCTCGACCGCGCGGCTGACCCCGTCCTGGTCGATCGACCAGGTGGCGTGGACCAGTCGGGGCCAGAAGACCGCGCTCGCGATCATGCCGAGGAACTGCGTGGCGGCGGTCTCGGGGGAGTCCACCGTGACCAGCCCCGCCTCGTGCTCGGCCCGGAGATAGCGGCCGAGGGAGACGAGGGCGGGGAGCGTGCCGAAGTCGAAGGTCCGCTCGCCCAGCTCGGGGAAGCGTGGTGCCTCGGCGATCAGGAGCCGGAGCAGGTCGGCGGTCCGGGGCTGCACCAGCACCTCGGCGTACGCCCGCCCCAGCGCCAGGAGGCCGGCGTGCAGGTCGCCGGCCGAGGGGACGGGGACGCTCCCTCCCGGCGTCTGGCCCACGGCGAGCACGGTCGCCTCGAACAGCAGGGCCTTGGTCGGGAACTGCTTGAACAGGGTGGCCTTGGAGACCCCCGCGCGCTCGGCCACCCGGGCGAGCGACGTCCGGTCGTAGCCGCTCTCCAGGAACAGGGCCTCGGCGGCGGCGAGGACGGCCGCGCGGTTCTCATCGGCCACACGCTGGTGGTACTCGGGCAGCTCGCGGGTCATGACGCCAGTCTGACACGGACATGAGTCGGTTGACTCACCTCTCTTGCACCCCTACCGTCAGAGAGGTGAGTCGACCGACTCATGTCAGCGCGAAGGAGTGGTCCCCATGCACGACACATCTCCCCGGACAGCCGCAGGCAAGGTGCTGTGGCACTTCTCGATGTCGTTCGACGGGTACGTCGCCGGTCCCGGTCACCGCATGGACTGGATGCCCGAGGCGACCAACCGGCCGGGTCTGATCGAGGAGTACGTCCAGACGACCGGAGCGGTCCTCGGCGGACGCGACGGCTGGGACGTCTTCCCGGACGCGGGCGCCGTGTACGGCGGTGCCTGGAGCGGGCCGCTCTTCGTGCTGACCCACCATCCTGAGGACGCCGGACCCGCCGACGGGGTGACCTTCCTCAGCTGCGACGTCGCCGAGGCGGTGCAGATCGCCCGGCAGGCCGCGGGCGGCAAGAACGTCGAGGTGCTGTCCCCGACCATCGGCCGGCAGCTGCTGGAGCGCGGCCTGCTCGACGAGATGGACCTGCACGTCCTGCCCGTGCTGCTCGGCGACGGGGTGCGGCTGTACGACAACCAGGGCGGTGCCCCGGTGCCCCTGGAGTTCCTCAACGGCGACCCGGTCGAGGAGGTCAACCTCAGGTACCGGCCGGTCTCCACGGTCGGCGGCTGGGACCGATCGGACTCCTGACCCCTGGGGCAGCACGCGGGTGGGGTGTGCTGATCCGGGCAGGGCCGGTGTGGGCGTCGGTGATGCGCTCTCAGCGCAGCCGGCTCGCCGGCTCCAGCGCGACGGCGGTCCCCGTCACCTCGATGCCACTCGAGGACCCGACGGGGATGCCGACCTCCAGCACCCCCGGGCGTCCCATGTCGGCACCCTGCAGGACGGTGACCGTGGCGGGCACCTCGATGTGCCCGCCTTCGCGCAGGTACCCGCCGAAGGCCGCGGCGGCGGCGCCGGTGGCCGGGTCCTCCACGACCCCGCCCGGGGGGAAGGGGTCGCGGGCGTGGAAGGTGCTGGGTCCTTCCCGCCACACCAGGTGGGTCGTCGTCCACCCGCGCGCGTCCATCAGCGCGGCGAGGGCGTCGAAGTCGTAGTCGAGCGCCCGCAGCCGGTCGCGGGTCGCGGCAGCCAGGACGGGGTGCCACGCCCCCGCCCAGGCCACCCTCGGCGGCAGCGCCGGGTCGAGGTCGGACTCTGACCACCGCAGCGCGACGAGCAGGTCCCGGCGGTCGTCGTCCGCCAGCTCGACCGTCCGTGGCGCCACGCTGGTGAGCGTCGCGCGGACGGTCCCGTCGTCCACGGCCCTGGTGACGACGCCGACCTCGCCGGCGGGTGTGTCGAAGGTCAGCCGGCCGGGGCCGTGCCGTTCGGCCCAGGCCACGGCCGAGGCGATCGTGGCGTGCCCGCAGAAGCTGACCTCGGCCCGCGGGCTGAAGTACCGGACGTCGAAGCGGTCACCGCGCGGCACCAGGAAGGCGGTCTCGGAGAACCCGACGTCGGCGGCGATCGCGAGCATCTGCTCGGCGGTCAGGCCGCGCGCGTCGAGCACCACGCCCGCCGGGTTGCCGCCGTCGGGCGTGGCGCTGAAGGCGGTGTACCGCAGGATCTGGGGCAGTTTTGTGTTCGTCACGGGAGGGCTCCTTCCGGGCCGGCGACGTCATGGTGGGACTCGGTGCAGTGCTCGGGGATGCGGACGTGTTCGAGACAGTCGAGCCGATCCGCGGGGCGGTCGTCCAGTGGGAGACCCCCGGCGACGTCCGAGGTCGCCGGCCGCGGCTCCGGTACGTTGGCGCCCGCTCGACGGTCACCGGAGGTGAGGCCGCACGTGGAGGTCAACGACTACGACAGCTTCGGCGCGGCGTACTCGGCGGAGAACGAGGTCAACCTCATCAACGCCCACTACGAGCGACCCGCGATGCTGGACCTCGCCGGGGACGTACGCGGTCGCCGCATCCTCGACGCCGGGTGTGGCTCCGGACCGCTCGCTGCGGCGCTGCGCGACCGGGGCGCTGTCGTGACGGGGTTCGACTCCAGTGCGGTCATGGTCGGGCTGGCGAGGGACCGGCTCGGCGAGGACGCCGACGTGCACGTCGCCGACCTGTCCGCGCCACTTCCCTTCGCCGACGGCGGCTTCGACGACGTGACCGCGTCGCTCGTCCTGCACTACCTGCGCGACTGGACCGCACCGCTGTCCGAGCTGCGTCGAGTCCTGAGGCCGGGTGGCCGACTCGTGCTGTCGGTCAACCACCCGCTGCTCCACAAGATGCTGAACCCCCAGGCGGACTACTTCGCCGTCACCGAGTGGACGGACGAGTACACCTTCAGTGGCCAGTCGGCTGTGCTGTCGTACTGGCACCGGCCGCTGCACGCCATGACGGATGCCTTCTCGGACGCGGGCTTCCAGGTCGCCGTCGTCAGTGAGCCCCCGTGGTCGCCGGACACCCCGGCGGAGCTGCTGCCACCACAGTTCGCCGGCCGCACGTCGTTCGTGAGCTTCCTCTTCTTCGTGCTGATCGCGAACTGAGCGGCGGGGCTCCGGGCCCTGTCCATCGGGTGGACGACGCGCCTGTCGGGCTCCCCATCGGATGGATGCCCGGATGTGTGGTGTCGTCGTCCGCCGTCGCGGGTCGGCGATGGGAAGCTTCCGCGCGGTCGCCCGAACGGGGACCGGTCGCGACGGGAGCTCGATGGCAATGACGTCCTTGTTCGGAACGGGAGACCTGGCCCAGTTGGACCCCCTCATCGGCGCCGACCTGCGGATCTCCGTCGGCGGCGAGCAGCGTCGGTACATCGACCTCGACGCCGCAGCCACCACGTCGGCCTCGGCGGGCGTCGTCCGGGCCGTGCAGGAGTTCCTGCCGTGGTACTCCAGCGTCCACCGCGGAGCCGGCGCGAAGTCGCAGTACACCAGCGCCCGGTACGAGCAGGCTCGCGAGACCCTCACCCGGTTCGTGGGAGCCGATCCGGCGACGCACGTGGCCCTGTTCCCCCGGAACACCACCGAGGGCCTCAACCTGACCGCCTTCCGGTTGGGTCTGACCCGGGACGAGGTCGTCGTCACCACCGCGGTCGAGCACCATGCCAACCTGCTGCCCTGGCAGCGCCATGCGCAGGTGCGGGTCGTCGACGTCGACCGGTCCGGGACCTACGACGTCGCCGCCGTGGTCGCCGCCCTGGACGCGCGGCCCACGCCGCGCGTGCTCGCGGTGTCCGGGGCGTCCAACGTCACCGGCTGGCTGCCCGACCTCGCCGCGATCGCCGCAGCGGCCCGGGCCCGCGGTGTGCTGGTGGTGGTCGACGGGGCGCAACTGGTGCCGCACCGCCCGGTGGACATGGCCGCGCTCGGGATCGACGTGCTCGCATGGTCCGGCCACAAGATGTTCGCGCCCTTCGGCGCGAGCGGGCTGGTCGTCGACCGACGGCTGCTCGCCGACGGCGAGCCCTTCCTCGTCGGGGGTGGCGCGGTGAAGGCCGTCTCGCACGAGGAGGTGGTCTGGGCCGACACCCCCGACCGGGACGACGCGGGCACGCCCAACGTCGTCGGCGTCGTGGCCCTCGCTGCCGCCGCGGAGGAGCTGCTCGCCGCCGGAGCCCGGAACCGGGTCCACGAGGACCTGCTCGTCCGGGCGCTGGACGACGAACTCGCCACCGTTCCCGGACTGCGTCGCCTCGGCCCCACGACCGGCGACCGTCTGCCGGTGGCCGCCTTCGTCATCGACGGCATGCCCCACGGCGAGGTCGCGGACCGGTTGTCCCGCGAGCACGGCATCGGGGTCCGCAGCGGGTGCTTCTGCGCCCACCCCTACCTCAGCCGTCTGTTCGGGCTCACCCCGAGCGAGGTGCAGCAGTTTCACGACGACGCGCGGGTGGACCGGGCCGACCGGCTGCCGGGCGCGGTGCGCGTGAGCTGCAGCTCGGCCACTCCACTGGCAGACGTCGCCACGCTGGGCGAGGCCCTGCGCGCCGTCACCGCCGCTTCCCGGGGCGAGGTCCGGACCCGCCCCGTTGCGACGGCTGGTCAGGGGCGCTGAGTGGGGCCGCACGCATCGCCGTCCGGGCGCGGCGACCGTCTCGACCCCGGCGCACCCCGCCGAGCTGAGCAACGCGGCGGGAGCCTCGACGGTCGTCCCGGCGCGGCGATCCCGGTGGCGAGGCCACCGGGACCGCCGGGGAGCGTTCGCGTCAGCCGACGTCGGACTCCTTCGCCTGGCGGATGAGCTCGTAGGCGTCGTAGTAGGTCAGGAAGCCGGCGGCCTGCAGCTCGATGACGTTGTCGGTCACCTGCGTGACGTAGTCGCGGTGGCTGCTGTACAGCTCGTCCAGCCGGGCTTGCTCGAAGGGCACCTCGTACCCGGCGATGAAGCAGAACGAGGCGCCGGTGGCCGTACCGAACCAGGTGCTGGTGGGCACGTCGAGGAACGGTGAGCGCAGCCCGCCCTGCACGTTGCCGAACTCGTCGAGCACCGGCTCGCCGCGCTCGACGACGATCGGGTTGGACCGGGGCGGCGCCACGCCGTCGCGGACCCAGCGGTCGAGGTTGTCCAGGGCCGCGTTGAAGAAGATCGAGCTGGGGAACCGGCTCCGCGGGCCCTCGTTGCAGGCTTGCGGCGGCACCTCGCGGCCCGCGGCGACGATGTCCGCCGAGGACGCCGAGTAGTACAGCTCGAAGGGCGTGGCGTGCCCGGCTCCGGCCATCTCGTAGTGGCGGAACTGGTCGGGGGCGATGTCGCTGTCGGGGCGGCGCGAGCCGATGCCGCGCAGGTAGTCCGACTGGGACATGACCTGGATGACCGGCACGCCGATGCCGTAGAGGTCACGCCGCGGGTCGTCCACCGGGGGCGCCGGCTCGCACTGGTTCATCGGGTAGGCCCCGGCGAAGGCGCCACCGGCGACACCGACGAGGTAGGCGTCGTAGGTCGGCGCACCCTGCTCGGCGACCACGAGCGGGTGGACGGCCTTCATGTAGTTGACGAGGTAGCCCCCGGTCTGGGAGTAGCCGAAGCCGTAGGCGCGCTCGACCGCCGTCCCGCCGGTGCCGTAGGTCAGCGGGTTCGAGGTCTCGTCGCTGCGCAGCCAGTTGCCGACCTGGGTGTAGATGTCCCAGACCAGCCCGTTCTCGGTGGCCTGGGTGGTGTCGGCCGGCAGGGGCGTCGGTTCGGTGGCCGGGTCGGCGTCGGCGTCGACGACGGAGCAGTTGGCCGGGTCGTCCACGGGCAGGGGGTTGGCGAAGGAGAGGGAGCCGTACCGCTCGGCGTCGAAGGTCTTCAGCGCGTCGACGGCGATCGGCTTGGCGGTGATGCCGACCCAGGCGTCGCCGTTGTCGATGATCTCCTCGCGGGCCAGGGCCCAGCCGATGTTGAGGTCGAACAGGTTCGAGGGGTTGAGCATCTCGACCACGACGTTGCCGCTGAAGTCGTCGGCGTCGGCGGGACGGCGTACGAGCACGCGGGTGGTGTACGGGGCGTCCGCGGTGCGGACCACGGCGGGGGCGTCCTCCGGCCAGCTGTACACGTTCGAGGTGCCGCTGGCGAGGAACTCCTCCTCGGTGTAGCCGATGGCGCCGAGGTCCTCGGGCACCTCCTGGTGGGCGGCGCCACCGAAGGGGTGCGACTCGTCGCTGGAGGGCAGCGGACCGCTCACCTGCGGTACGGGCCTCACGGCGCGTTCCCCGCCGCTGTCGGCCGGGGTGCTCGCCGGCTCCGGGGCCGGGGCGGCGACCGCCGGGGCGGCCGCGCCCCAGGAGGCGGTGACCAGGCCGGCGACGAGCAGGCCCCGTCCGACGGCCCGGGCGCGCGGTGACGAGGAGGTGATGCGGTGCATGGCTGCTCGATCCTGTGGTCGGTCCGAGGCGTCGTTGCCCCGGGTCTCTCCAGGGACCCACGGCGGTGTGGGCCCGCCGACCCGGAGGCGGTGGCGTCCGGGTCGCTGCCGTGCGGCTGGGCTCCTTCCCGAACGGGTGCGGTCCCTCCGGCCGAGTGGCGGGACGGCCCGGGAGTCGGCGTTCACGTCCCGGGCTCGGCAACGGGCGCCCGAGAGCTCCCGTCACCGGGGTGTCGCTCAACGTGCTCCTCATCCCGCCGCTCGGCAAGTCGTCGCACGGGCGTGGGGAGGGAGCGGGGCACCACCTGGAGCTCTCGGCGTGACCGTGTTGATCACCCGGCCGTCGTCCGGGGGTCGGAGGGCGACCGCCCCCAGTCCGTCGGTGAGCATCGCCCACTCGCCAGATCGACTCCTGCGCCAGCTCGGACGTCCTGGGCGCGGTCAGAACCCGATCGCGTTGTGGGGCGGCGGGTCGGTGCGGAACAGCCTCGACAGCAGGTGCGTGGCGTCCGGGGTGTGCGGCCGGATGTGGCCGGCGGAGGTCAACAGGGCTGCGGAGTTGCCGCCGAGGTAGAGCGCGCCCAGGGCCGCGACGTCGATGGTGAGGTCGGGGTCGCGCTGGACGCGCCGGCAGGTGGGTGTCGGTCCACGGGTGTCCAGCAGCCAGGTCCCCACGTTGTCCGGGCACATCGGGTCGCTGGGGACGGTGAAGGTGAGATCTGCGTCGAGGTCGTAGGCCCGCGCGGTGAGCGCGGCGGGGACGTCGAGCAGGCGGAGCCACAGGTTGTCGGACTGCCTGGTCACGCGCAGGGCCCGGGGGTTGCGCAGCATCCAGCGCAGCGGCTCGTCGGTGGGTCGGCCGGCGGCCACGACCCGCTTGGTCAGGTCGAAGTCGAGCAGCAGTGCCCACATCGACCGGTACGCGTCGTCGGTCGTCGCCTCGAGCCGTTCGACGACGAGGGTCCCGGCGTCCTCGATGTGGGGTGACCAGGGCAGCCGGTAGTCCGCGATGCCGTCGATGCGGCCGTCCCCGTCGCGGTGGAGCAGGTAGCGCAGTGGCCCGTCGTCCCCGTCGGCGTCGTCGGTGAGGGACCGCCAGTGGCCGGCCGTCGAGGACACCTCGCCGTTCCTGGTGGCGTGGACCTGCCGGTGGACCACCGGCCACGCCGCTCGCGCCTCCTCGGCGTCGGCCAGGACGAGACTGCCCGCGGGCTCAGGGTGGGGGAGCAGGCCTGTGTCGGCTCGCTCGATCTCCCATCGGGTGCGGATGGTCGCTGGGGCGAAGCCGAACCGGCCGTAGATGCCGCCCTCGCTGGCGCTGAGCGCCGCGAGCGGCTCACCCCGGGCCAGGGCGGCGTCGAACATCGCCTGCATCATCGCGCGGAGGACACCGCGGCGGCGGTGGGTCGCCCGCACCCCGGTGGAGGTGACCCCACCCGCGGGGACGGCGCGGAGGCCGGGCACCGTGATCGTCAGGGACAACATCGCCGATGCCCCGACGATCTGGTCACCGTCGAACGCAGCCTGGGTGTGGACGTGATCGGCCAGGACCTCGCGCGTCGCCTGCTCCAGCTCGTCCGCCGACGCAGGGCGTCCAGGGCGGGGCCAGACGCCGGCGCCGCCGTGCCAGGCGGCCGGGGCGGGCTCCCACTGCGGGAGACCGTTGATGAAGGGCAGGACCCTCAGGTAGTCGGCGGCTTCGGACTGGACGATGGGCCGTACCGAGAACGCCGCCACGGGAGCATTCAGCTGCCTGGTCCGGACTCCGGGCAAGTCGTTTTCTCCGCACCTGCTCTGCGGTCGGCGACCCGGTTCAGGTACTCGATCATCACGGGCGTCATGCCGCCGCCCGAGTGCCCGGCATCGCCGACGACCACCAGCTCGCCGTCCGACCAGGCCTTCGACAACTGCCAGGCGACGTCCAGTGGCCCGCTGACGTCGTATCGGCCGTGCACCATGATCCCCGGGATGTCGGCCAGCCGGTGCGCGTCGCGGAGCAGTTGGCCGTCGTCGAGGAAGCAGCCGTGGGCCCAGTAGTGGGTGACCACCCGGGCGATGGCCAACTGGGACGCCGGGTCCGCCACCGACAGTGACGGCTCGGCGTCCGGGGCGAGGGAGACGTGGGTGTCCTCCCAGTCGCACCAGTCCTGGGCGGCCTTCGCCCGCACCGCTGGATCGGGGGAGTGCAGCAGCCGGCTGTAGGCCGCGGCGAGGTCGCCCTCCCGTTCGGCGGCTGGGACGCCGTCTCGGAACCGCTCCCACTCGCGCGGGAAGACCCGGCCCATGTCGCGGGTGATCCAGTGGGTCAGCCACCGGTCGGGGCTGGTGATCGCGGCCAGCGCCAGCTCGCTGACCCGCTCCGGGTGCGCCTCCGCGTACGCGAGGCCGAGCGTCACGCCCCACGAGCCGCCCCAGACCAGCCAGCGGTCGATGCCCAGGTGCTGGCGCAGTCGTTCGATGTCGCGCATCAGGTGCGGGGTGGTGTTCGCCGACAGGTCGACCTCCGGCTCGCCGGCCCACGGGGTGCTGCGCCCGGCGTTGCGTTGGTCGAACAGCACCACGCGGTAGCGCGCCGGGTCGAACTGCCGGCGCATGCCCGGACGGCAGCCCGATCCCGGGCCGCCGTGCAGCACCACAGCCGGCTTCCCGTCCGGGTTGCCGCACTGCTCCCAGTACAGCGAGTGGCCGTCGCCGACGTCGAGCATCCCGGTCTCATGGGGCTCGATCGGCGGGTACCGGTGATCGACCACGTGGGCATGGTGCCGCAGTTCCAGGTCGCCCACCGCATACCGCACCATCAGGCTCGCAGCTGTGGCGCGGGCCGCGCTGGAGCCCTTCTCCTGCGGCGCCGCCGTCACCGCTTGACCTTGACACCGTGTGAGTGGGTCTGGTGCGTGGCGACATGTTGAGCATCGGGGAGCTGGCGCATCGCACGGGAGCCTCGCGGCGCATGCTGCGTCATTGGGAGGAGATCGGCCTCCTGGCGCCGGCCGAGGTGGATCAGCGGACCGGCTACCGGAAGTACAGCGCGAGCCAGACGGGTCGGGTCCGCGCCATCACGGCCCTCCGTGCGGTCGGCTTCGGGCTGGAGGCCATCGCTGATCTCCTCAGCTCCGACCTGTCCGAGGCCCGCCTCGTGGCGCTGCTCCGTGCGCGGGAGGTCGAGCTGATGGCGCAGGTCTCCGAGGCGACGACGCGTCTGCAGGAGGTGCGTGGACGCCTCGACTCCCTGGAAGGAGGACAGCGAACGGTGATGAACTCCCTCGAACTGGGTCCGCTCCCGGGTCTGCAACTGGTGGCCCTGCAGACGTCCGTGGGTGACGAGTCCGAGATCGGTGTGGCCGTGGCCGAGCTGACCCGTGCGTTGCGCTCTCAGCTGGCCGAGCTCCGCCGTGACGATGCAGAGATCGTGCTCGCCTACGACGGGATGGCGGACGAGCAGGCGATCTCCGTGACGGCCGGGGTACCCGCCGCGGACCTGGAGTTGGGCCACGAGCTCGCGCTCGTCGCCGTTCCCTCATCGGAGCGCGGAGTGACGGTCCGGTACGAGAGCGCACCTCGCAGCATCGGCGATGCCTGGATCACGCTCGATGCACGGCTGGAGCAGAACGGCTTGCGTACGGAAGGGGTCTACCGGCAGACGCTGACCGCAGAGGGTGGGGTGGTCCTCCAGGCACCTGTGGTCGCCCTGTCCTGAAGCGAGTCCGTGCACCACGATCAGGTCGCCGGGGCGCCCGACGTCCAGCGGCGCGGGGCCGGTGGTGGTGACATGCGAGAGGGAGGCCCGATGATCGGTGATCGTTGGGGCGTGAGCGACGAGGAAGTCGCTCGGCACTACCCATGCGACGGCTTCGTGCCGGCTCCGGTCTGGCGGGCCTGGCGCGGAGTCACGGTGCACGCCCCTCGCAGGGACGTGTGGCGGTGGGTCGCTCAGATCCGACTCGCGCCGTACTCCTACGACTGGATCGACAACCTCGGGCGACGCTCGCCGCAGGAACTGCGAGACCTGGCCGAACCGACCCCCGGCCAGCAGTTCACGACCGCTGGCGGACGGCCGGCCGGGCGCATCCTGAGCGTCGAGTCCGGGGTGCAACTCACCGGCCAGATCATGGGTGCGGTCATGTCCTATGTCGTCCTGTCCACGGGCGGGCCCACCGAGGGGCCAACTCGTCTCCTGCTGAAGGTCGTCGGCGCACACAGCCGCTGGATCGCCCCGCCGCTGTCTGTCGGGGACCTCGTCATGGCACGTCGGCAACTGCTGAACCTCAAGCAGCTCGCCGAGCGATCGACCACGCGATCCGACACCTGACACGGGACTGTCCGTCTGCCTCCGGCTGCGACGGTGTGCGACCAGGCGCGCCACTCGCCGCGTGCAGCCGCTTGTGTGTTGTCGGGGGCCCCGCTAGCTTCGACGCGGGCCGTGACTGGCGCATCGCAGGTGGGATCGACCACCGGGGAGCGGCCCCGTCGACTCGACGCCTGCCGCGCGCCTGGGCTCCCGTCGATCGAGGAGAGCCCGTGACCAGCACCGTCACCCGCGAGACCGCCGCCTTCGCCAGCGCCCTGGACGTCATCGCCCAGGTCGAGCCGCGGGTCGCGGCAGTCATCGGGCAGGAGCTCGCCGACCAGCGTTCGAGCCTGAAGCTGATCGCCAGCGAGAACTACGCCTCGCCCGCCGTCCTGCTGGCGATGGGCAACTGGTTCAGCGACAAGTACGCCGAGGGCACCCCGGGACGGCGTTTCTACGCTGCCTGCCAGAACGTCGACACCGTCGAGCGGCTGGCCGCCGAGCACGCCCGCGAGCTGTTCGGCGCCGACCACGCCTATGTTCAGCCGCACTCGGGCATCGACGCCAACCTGGTCGCCTTCTGGTCGATCCTGGCCCACCGGGTGGAGTCCCCGGCCCTGGCCGAGGCCGGGGTCAAGAACGTCGACGCGCTGACCGACGCCGACTGGGCACAGCTGCGCCGGGCCCTGGGCGACCAGCGGATGCTCGGCATGTCGCTGGACGCCGGCGGCCACCTCACCCACGGCTTCCGGCCGAACATCTCCGGCAAGATGTTCGAGCAGTCCAGCTACGGCACCGACCCGGCGACCGGGCTGATCGACTACGCCGCCCTGCGCGCGCGGGCCCGGGAGTTCCGGCCGCTGATCCTGCTGGCCGGCTACTCCGCGTACCCGCGCCGGGTCGACTTCGCCGCGATGCGGGAGATCGCCGACGAGGTGGGCGCCACGCTGCTGGTGGACATGGCGCACTTCGCCGGGCTGGTCGCCGGCAAGGTGCTCACCGGCGACTTCGACCCGGTGCCGCACGCCGACGTCGTCACCACCACCACGCACAAGTCACTGCGTGGCCCGCGCGGCGGCATGGTGCTGTGCACCGAGGAGTACGCCCCGTCGGTCGACCGCGGCTGCCCGATGGTGCTGGGCGGTCCGTTGCCGCAGGTGATGGCCGCCAAGGCCGTGGCGTTGGCGGAGGCCCGGCGGCCGGAGTTCGCCACCTACGCGGAGCAGGTGGTGGCCAACGCCCGGGCGCTGGCCGACCAGTTGCTGCGCCGCGGTGCCCGGCTGGTCACCGGCGGCACCGACAACCACCTCGTGCTCGTGGACGTCGGTGGGTTCGGGCTGACCGGGCGGCAGGCCGAGGCCGCGCTGCTGGACGCCGGCCTGGTGACCAACCGCAACACCGTGCCTGCCGACCCGAACGGCCCCTGGTACACCAGCGGCATCCGGCTGGGCACCCCGGCGCTGACCACTCGCGGGCTGGGTGAGGCCGACCTGGCCGAGGTCGGGGACCTGATCGTCGACGTCCTGGCCAGCACGCAGTCCGACGGCGACTCCAAGGTCCGGTACCGGCTGGAGCCGGCGGTCGCCGAGCGGGTGCGGGCCCGGGCGACGGAGCTGGTCGACGCCCACCCGCTCTACCCCGAGGTGCAGCTGGACCTGGCTGCCCAGGGCTGAACCGCGGCGGACCCGCCGAGTTCAGCCCTCTCGCCCCGACGGCTGACGGGCATGGCCACAGGAGCGTGCCAGTCTCCGTCGGCGCACCTCATCGACTGTGGAAGGACGGACCCTCGTGGTCTCCAGCTCTGCCCTGCTCGGCATCGCTCTGGTCGAGTTGGGCCTGGTCCTCACCCCCGGGCCGAACATGATCTACCTGGTGTCGCGGTCGATCAGCCAGGGGCGGCGGGCTGGGTTCATCTCACTGCTGGGGGTGGCGGCCGGCTTCTTCGTCTACCTCGCGGCGGCCGCAGCCGGCCTTGCCGCCGTCTTCGTCGCCGTGCCGGCTGCCTACACGGCGCTGAAGGTGGCGGGGGCGGCCTACCTGCTCTACCTGGCATGGCAGGCCGTCCGGCCCGGCGGCACGAACGTCTTCGCGCCGCGTGAGCTCCCGGTTGACCGGCCCCGCCGGTTGTTCGCGATGGGGCTGTTCACGAACCTGCTGAATCCGAAGATCGCGGTGCTGTACGTGTCGCTGCTGCCGCAGTTCATCGACCCCGACGGCGCACCCGTGGCGCTGCAGAGCCTCGTGCTGGGCCTCACGCAGATCGCGATCGCGCTCAGCGTCAACGGATTGATCGTCGTCTTCGCCGGGGGGCTCGCCCGGTTCCTCTCCGTCCGGCCGACCTGGATGCGAGTCCAGCGCTACCTCATGGGCGGGGTGCTCGGAGCCCTGGCGGTGAAGCTGGCCACCGACAGGTCGCGTACCGCGGCTGTCTGACGCGCCACGTGGCGATCACCGCCGCGGGGCTCGGCCGCAACCGCTCCTGCCGCGGCGTGCTCTCCGGCCGACGGCATCCCGTTCACCCAGTTCGCCGTCGGCGACGTGCACGCCGAGGTGGAGCGGCTCAAGGGGCTGGGCGTGCAGTTCACCCAGGACGCGACCGACTTCGGACCGGTGGTCACCGCCGTCCTCGACGACACCTGCGGCAACCTGATCCAGCTCGCCACCATGAAGTAGTGGCGCGAGCACGCCCTGGTCACGCGCGCCTGACAGGATCGCGCCCGTGCGTGCGCTGACCTACTACGTGGGGGTGACCCTCGACGGGTTCATCGCCGCCCCGGACGGTTCCTACGACTTCTTCCCGGTGACCGAGCCGCTGCTGGAGTTCATCGCCCAGGAGTTCCCCGAGACGCTGCCCACGCACGTCCGCGGCCAGCTGCAGATCGCCGATCCAGGCACGCGGTTCGACGCCGTGGTCATGGGGCGAGCCACCTACGAGCCGGCCCTGCAGGCCCAGATCACCAGTCCCTATGCCCACCTGGACCAGCACGTCGTCTCGACCACGCTGCCCGCGGACATCGACCCGGCGGTGCAGGTCAGTCGGGACCCGGTCCAACTCGTGCGCCGACTCAAGAGCGAACTCGGCGCCGGGGTGTGGCTGGCCGGCGGGGGAGTGCTGGCCGGTGCGCTCCTGGACGAGATCGACGTCCTGGTCCTCAAGCGGTACCCGATCGTCCTGGGCGCCGGCATCCCGTTGTTCGGCGCCGGTGCGGCCGAGGCCCGACCCTTCGACGTCGTCGACGAGCGCTCCCTCAGTGGCGGCACCCAGGTCAGCACGTACGCCCGGGCCACCTGACCGCAGCCCGGCGCCGGGTCGAGCTCCCGGCCGCCGACCGTGCCCGGGGATGTCGTGGGCGTATGCGGAACCGGAGACGCCGGGGCAACGGCGGTTCGCCTGCACTGAGAGCTGTCCACCAGTTCTCGATGCCGCACCGGCTCTGCCGCGCGGGGAGGAGCACTCCCATGACGACCACCCACCACCTGTCCGCCGACGGGGCGCCCGGCGCCCCGTCGGGTCCGCGGCGAACGGGTCCTCTCCTGCTGGCCGCGGCCGCTGTGCTGTTCGTGGTCGGCTGCATCACGCTCGGTCCGACCGGGTTCGTCGCCGACGCCCGCAGGGCGGTGGTGGCCGGGGTCGAGACCCTCGCCGCGCCCTGGCCGGGCACCGTGCGCCGGGCCCAGGTCGAGGCCGTGGCGAACGCGCTGCTCTTCGTCCCGGTGGGTGCGCTGGCCGCCCTGGTCCTGCGGCGCTCCGGTCCGGTGCTCCCGTTGGCCCTGGGGGGCGCGACCTCGGTGCTGATCGAGCTGGCACAGACCGCGCTGCCCGGCCGGGTCCCCGACCTCGTCGACGTCGCCGCCAACACCGCCGGCACGCTGGTCGGGGTCGCGCTCACCACCATCTGCCTGGTCGTCGCGCGCCGCTCCCGGCGAGGCGGCGCGCGCCGTCCCCGGCGGGGGACCGGCGCTGCGCTGGTCACCGCGACCCTGCTGATCGCGGGCGTGGCCGGCTGCTCGTCGGCCGATCCCTCCGTCCCTCCGGGGTCCAGCGTGTTGGCCGGTGTCGCCGACACCCCGGCTCTGGGTGCGTCTGGCGGGGGAGCCATGACCGTCGAGAACGGCTACGTCGCCGACGGCGAGGAACTGTCGGCCTTCGCCGACGTCCCGGCCATCACCGGGCTCGACAGCGCGCTGCGCACCGCCGTCCAGGACGCGGCCCGGGATGCGGCTGCCGACGGGGTGGACCTCCACGTGTCCAGCGGATGGCGCAGTGCGGCCTACCAGCAGGCGCTCTTCGACGCCGCGGTGCACCGGTACGGCAGCCCCGAGGCAGCCCGGGAGTGGGTGCTGCGTCCCGACGAGTCCTCCCACGTCACCGGCGACGCGGTCGACGTCGGGCCCACGGACGCGATGTACTGGCTGTCCCGGTACGGGTCGGACTACGGCCTCTGCCAGACCTACGGCAACGAGATGTGGCACTACGAGCTGGCCGTCGAGCGCGGCGGTCAGTGCCCGCCGCCGGCCGCCGACCCCACCGCCGGCTGACCGCGTGACGGCCACCCGCGAACCGGCCAGCGTCGTCGCGGCCCGGCAACTCGCCGCCGAGGCCCACGCGCGTCGCCGGGTGCCCGCCCGGCGGGTCGCCCCGTCCTCCGCCCTGCGCGCCGATACGTCGAGGAGACACCCGGCTCCCTACCCTCGCCGCATGCGCGTGCTGATCGCCGAGGACGAGCCCTACCTGGCCGACGCCATCCGGGACGGGCTCCGGCTGGAGGCCATCGCCGCCGACGTCGTCCACGACGGGGACAGCGCGCTGGAGAACCTGGCCGTCAACAGCTACGACGTCGTCGTGCTCGACCGTGACCTCCCCGGCACCTCCGGGGACGAGGTCGCCCGGCGGATCGTCGCCGAGAACCTGCCGTGCCGCATCCTCATGCTGACCGCGGCCGACCGGCTGGAGGAGAAGGTCGCCGGCTTCGAGCTCGGCGCCGACGACTACCTCACCAAGCCCTTCGCGATGCGGGAGCTGGTGGTGCGGTTGCGTGCGCTGGGCCGCCGTCCGCTCGAGGGCGCGCCCCCGGTGGTGGAGTTCGCCGGCCTCACCCTCGACCCGTTCCGCCGGGAGGTGTACCGCGACGGCCGGTACGTGGGGCTGACCCGCAAGCAGTTCGCGGTGCTGGAGGTGCTGATGGCCGCCCGCGGCGGGGTGGTCAGCGCGGAGTCGCTGCTCGAGCGGGCGTGGGACGAGAACGCGGATCCCTTCACCAACGCCGTCCGGATCACCATCTCCTCGCTGCGCAAGCGCCTCGGCGACCCGTGGCTGATCCACACCGTGCCCGGCACCGGCTACCGGGTGGGCGGGCCGACGGCCGACGACGCCGCGAACGGTCCCGGCCTCCGGTGAGTGCCCGGCTGCGGCTGACCCTGAGCTACGCCGGCTTCCTGCTCGTCGCCTCCGCCGCCCTGGTGGCCCTGCTGGTGTACATCCTGCGGTTCGTGCCCGAGGGCAACCTCAGCGCACCCGGCGCCCCGTTCCTGCCCGACCGGAGCGACCTGCTGGACGCCCTCTGGCCCCGGATCTGGCAGGTGCTGGCCGTGCTCCTCGTGGTCGGGACGGGCGGGGGCTGGTTGCTGGCCGGCTGGATGCTCCGGCCGCTGCACCAGGTCCACGCCGTCGCCCGGCACGTCGCCGCCGGGTCGCTGGACCGCCGGGTCCGGCTGACCGGGCGGGACGACGAGTTCGGCGAACTGGCGGACACCTTCGACACGATGCTCGACCGGTTGCAGGCCACGCTGGACGAACAGCGCCGCTTCGCCGCCAACGCCTCGCACGAACTGCGCACCCCCTACGCCGTGGAGCGCGCGATGCTCGACGTGGCGTTGGCCGACCCGGCCACCGTGGACGTGCCCCGGCTGCTCGCCCGGCTGGACGAGACCAACCGCCGGGGCACCGAGACCGTCGAGGCGGTGCTCGCCCTCGCGGCCCTGGACCAGGGGCGCACGCCGCCGCGCACCCCGGTCGACCTCGCCGAGCTCGCCGCGGGCGTCGTCCGGGACCTGACCCCACTGGCCGACCGGGCCGGCATCGGCGTGCACACCGATCTCGGCGAGGGCGACCTCGACGGGGTCGAGCCGCTCGTCCGGCAGCTGGTGACCAACCTGGTGCTCAACGGCATCCGGCACAACACCGGCCCGGGCGGGACCGTGCACGTGACGACGGGCAGCACGAGCGAGGGCCGGGCCGAGCTGCGGGTGACCAACACCGGCCCGCGCGTGCCCACGGACGTGCTGGGCACGCTCACCGAGCCGTTCGTCCGGGGCGGAGGACGGACGTCGGTCGGCGGTGCCGGGAGCCAGGACCCCGCTCAGCCCGGCAGCGGGCTCGGGCTGGCGATCGTGGCCCGGGTGGCCGAGGTGCACGGCGCGGCCCTGCAGCTGTCCGCGCCGCGGGAGGGCGGCCTGAACGTGCGAGTGGTGTTCCCCGCGCCCGGGGCAGACGGTGCGGGGTCGTCCTCATCGGGGCGGTTCTCAGGCGTGTCCAGGTGAACGCCGTACCGGGCGCACTCGACCTGCAGGACGGTCCGCGGGCCTGGTCGGTCGTGGCAGCGGCCTTCGTCGCAATGTTCACCAGCTTCGGGGTGGCCTACAGCTTCGGGGCGTTCCTGCTCCCGATGAGCGCGGAGCTCGGCTCCGGGCCCGGGGGCACCGCCGCCGTCTTCTCCCTGACCACCCTGGCCATCTTCGGCCTGGGTGCCCTCTCCGGACCGGCGGTCGACCGGTTCGGGCCCCGGCGGGTGGTGCTCGTCGGGGCCCTCGCGATGGGGCTCGGCCTCGTGCTGACCTCCCGCGCCACGGCGCTGTGGCACGCCTACCTCGGACACGGCCTCGGCGTCGGGCTCGGGGTGGCCTGCAGCTACGTGCCGTTGGTGGCCGTCGTGGGCGGTTGGTTCACCCGGCGACGCACCCTCGCGGTCGGCATCGCGGTGTCCGGCATCGGGCTCGGCACGCTGCTCGTCGCCCCGCTGGCCGCCGACCTCATCGCCCGCCACGGCTGGCGCGAGGCCTACCTCCTGCTCGCGGCGGTCAGCACCGTCGCACTCGTCGGATGCGCCCTGCTCGTCCGCGCTGCCCCGGTGGCCACGCACGTCGAGCCGGCGCCGTTGCTCTCCCGCCTGCGCACCCCGGCGTACCTGCGCCTCTACGTGAGCGGGCTGCTGCTCTCGATCGTGCTGTTCGTCCCGTTCGTGCACCTGCCGGCCTACGCCGCGAGCCGGGGCGCGGGTGACGTGGCGGCGGCGACGCTGGTCGGGGTGATCGGCGCGGCCAGCGTCGTCGGGCGGCTGGCCCTCGGCGCCGCCGCTGCCCGCACCGGAGTGCTCCGCACGTACCAGGCCTGCTTCGCGCTGATGGCCGGCAGCTTCCTGCTCTGGCTCGGCGCGCCCGGCTACCCGCGGCTCGTGGTCTTCGCCGTGCTGCTCGGCATCGGGTACGGCGGGTTCGTCGCGCTCAGTCCGGCGCTGGTCGCCAGCCTGTTCGGGGTGCGGGGACTCGGTGGGCTGCTCGGCGTCCTGTACACGTCGGCCGCCGTGGGGTCCGCGCTCGGACCTCCTGCCGCGGGCGCGGTGATCGGCGCGACCGGGGAGTACCTGCCGGTCGTCCTGGCCGCCGTGGCGATCGGCGCGGTGGCCACCGCCGTGGTGCTCACCGTCCGGGCTCCTTCCCCGGTGGGCTCGTAGCTGGTGCGGTGCCCGCCGACGCCGCAGGAGGATCTGTACCCGTGGTGGACGTCGTCGTCGAGGTGGGTGGCTGGGAACACGAGTGCTGTGGAGAGGCCATCGAGCGGGACCAGCTCGTCGACCTGCAGTGCATCCGGCACAGGGGAGGGGACGGTCAGGAGCGCCTCGTCGAGTCCCCCCACGACTTCCCCGTCGACGAACGGGTCCGGGGACGGGTGGTCGACGTGCAGGTGGTGCACGACGGAGGAGTCGCTCGACCTGTTCTCCGCGTGCCGAGCGGGGGAGCCCTGCGGCGCGTCGACGAGGACGACGACGGCCACCTGGAGGACCCGTGGACCGGTGAGGTGATCACCTCACCGGGCAGGGACTTCTTCGTGACGGTCCGGACGACGGCCCGCTGACAGCTCTTGGCTCCCCGGGGCGTGGCTCAGACCGCGACGGTGGTGCCGCAGATGCCACAGACCTCCATCTGTCGGCGCTTCCACCGGGCGACCGGCACGAAGAACAGCGAGAACTGCTCGTACTGCCTCACCCGAGCCCACTGCGTGGTGTTGTTGCAGTTCGGGCAGGTGCGGGTCTCGCCGGGGCCGAGGTGCTGCCGCTTGGTGCCGAGACCGAAGAGGAAGAACATCACGTCAGCGTAGGGAGCGGCGGACATCTCGGGCGGCGAATGGTCGTGCGCAGCCGAGCCGCGGCGTGCGGCTAGCGTGTCCTCCGACCGAGGAGACGAGGCCACCCGTGACCCGCTGGCTGCCCCGCCGTGCCGTGCACCGTCGTTCCCGACGGGACGCGCATGTCCGGTCCAGCCTGCGCACCTCCTCGCCTGCGCACGTCGAGTGCTCGTGAACTCGGTTTCGCCGGAACGGCGCTGGGACGTGGTCGTCGCCGGCGCCGGACCGGCCGGGCTGTCGGTCGCTGCCGCGTGCGCCGCGCGGGGGCTGGGCGTGGTCGTGGTCGCCCCGCACCTGCGGCCCTGGCACCAGACCTACGGCATGTGGGCCGACGAGCTCGATGCCGTGTCCGCGGCGCTGCTCGGCGACACGGCCCGGACGGAGGAGCCTCCGCCGCTGGGTCGGCGGTACCCGGTCACCGTGGTGCGGACCACCGCCGGGAGCCGGGACATCGGTCGTGCCTACGCCCTTCTCCACAACGACGTCGTGCACGGTCTCCTGCTCGGTCGGCTGCGCGCCGGTGGCGGTGCGACCCGCACGGGGTCGGTCGCCGCCGTCCACCAGGATCCGGGTGGTCAGGTCGTGACGCTCATCGACGGGACCACCCTCACCGGCGGCATCGTCGTCGACGCCCGCGGTGGCGGTCCCGGCAGCGCCCACCAGCGGGCCTGGGGGGAACGGGTCACCGGTGACCTCGGCGGCCTGGTCCCGGACGGGGGTGCACTGCTGATGGACTGGGCGGTGCTGCGCGAGGGGGGAGTCGCACAGCCACCCGCTTTCCTCTACGGGATGGGGCTGGACGACGGCACGACCCTGCTCGAGGCCACCTCCCTGGCCGCCCGCCCGCCAGTGGCGCTGCCGCACCTGCGGGACCGGCTGCGCCGGCTGATCGCCGAGACCGGTCTGCGCATCGCCGACCGTCCGGAACGGGTGGCGATCCCCCTGGACGCTGCCGTCCGACGATCCGTCGGCGTGCCCGTCGGAGCGGCAGCCGGGCTGGTCCACCCGGCGACCGGGTACAGCGTCGCCGCCTCACTGCGGGCGGGCAGCACGATCGCCGACGCCGTGCTGGCCGGGGCCGATGCGGCCGCGGTGCGGGCCCTGGTCCGCAGTGCGCGGCAACGCGCGACCCTCGGCATGCTCGGCCTGGGGCGTGAGGTCCTCCTCGGTCTGGACGAGTCAGAGACCGATGCCTTCTTCCGGGCCTTCTTCAGCCTGCCGGAGCAGGCGTGGGTCGCCTACCTGGACGTCGGGTCCGCGCCGACGTCCATCGCGGCCACGATGCTGCGAGTCGCCAGAGCACTCCCACCGCCGGCCCGTCGCCGCCTGGTCGCCACCGCCGTCCGCGTCTGCCTGCCCCGGCTCCCGTCCCGGCGCGCCACGCCCGCCGGACCCGTCAGGGGATGATGCGCGCCGCGCGGTACCGCTCGACGTAGCGGAAGAAGCTGTCGCGGGAGTCCCGGCTCTCGGTGAAGCCGGCCTTGCGGCTCTTGTTCATGTCGGTCAGCACCTCGATCTCCCGGCCGAGGTCGCTGTCGGTGTGCCACCAGGAGGCGATCCGGCCGAGGTCGGGCTCGACCAGCCCGTGCTCCTCGGCGATCTCGGCCCAGACGCCCTCGGTGCCGGCCATGCTCTCGGTGAGCGGGCGGACCCGTCCCTCGTGTCCCTCCCACTCCACGCCGAAGTGGGCGGCGATCTGCGGCCACAGCCAGCGCCAGCGGAAGACGTCGCCGTTGGCGGTGTTGAAGGCCAGGTCGTGACCCGCCTCGCTGGCGGCGGCCCAGATGATCTGGTCGGCCAGCAGGTCGGCGTCGGTCACGTCGGTCACGCTGTTCCACTGGGTGCTCGACCCGGGGAACACGAACGGCCGGCCCGTCCTCTGCAGATCGCGGCGTACGCCGACAGCGTCAGCACCATGTTCATCGCGTTGCCCACGGCGAAGCCGAACACCGTGTGCGACCGGTGGACGCTCCAGGTGAACCCGGCGCGGACAGCGGCGGCGAACAGCTCGTCCTCCTGCGCGTAGTAGAAGTTCGGCGCGTCCAAGCGGGGCTCGTCCTCGTGGAAGGGCGTGTCCGGCATCTCGCCCTGCGCGTAGGCCTCGAAGGGGCCGAGGTAGTGCTTCAGCCCGGTCATCAGGGCCGCGTGCCGCACCGATCCGGCCGGCTCGAGCGCCTGGAGCACGTTGCGGACGGCGGCGCCGTTGACCGCGATGTTCTCCGCCTCCGTGGCCTGCCGGGTCCAGGCGGTGATGGCGACGAGCTCGGGCGTCAGGCCCGCCAGCGCGGTGGCCAGTCCCGCGGGGTCGGCCAGGTCCGCCTGCACGGGGTGCACGCCCGCGCCGGGGGCCCGACCGCTGCGGGAGAGCCCGTGGACCTCCCACCCCTGGGCGGTCAGTCGCTCGGCGAGGTTCTGGCCGACGATCCCCGTGGCGCCCACGACGAGCGCCTGTCGCGGTCGGGCTGTTGCAGTCACGTGTTCGGTGTCCCCTGTCGGTCGTGCACGCGTCGGACGGCCCGGCGAGTGGCCGCCTGGGCCGTGCACGTGTCCCGCCGAGCGTCGCACCGCCCGGGGCTCAGCGCGTGGTGAGGTGGGCGACGACGAGGTCGCCGAGCAGCTTCCGCTGGTGGGCGCGGGTCGCCGGGTCGAGCATGTCGCGGTCGAAGATGGCCCGGAAGGTGTGCCGGTTGGCGGTCCGGAACACGCAGAACGCGCTGATCACCTGGTGCACGTCCAGCGCGTCGACGTCGTCCCGGAACAGCCCGTCGTCCCGGCCGCGCTGCAGGATGGCGCCCAGCACGTCGACCGCCGGGGCGGCCAGGCCGGCCAGCGCCGGGGAGCCGGCCAGGTGCTCGGCCCGGTGGATGTTCTCGATGCTCACCAACCGGATGAACTCCGGGTGCGCCTCGTGGTGGTCGAAGGTGAGCTCGGCCAGCTCGCGGAGCGCCGCCACCGGCTCGAGGTGCTCGACGTCCACCTGCTGCTCCAGCGCGCGGATCCGGCCGTAGGCCTGCTCCAGCACCGCGACGTAGAGCTGCTCCTTGCCGCCGAAGTAGTAGTAGATCATCCGCTTGGTGGTGCTCAGCTTGTCGGCGATCTCGTTGACCCGGGCCCCGGCGTACCCGCGGTCGGCGAACTCCGCGGTGGCCACGGCGAGGATCTCCGCCCGGGTCCGGTCGGCGTCCCGGGTGCGTTCCGCCGGGCGCACCGCGGCGGTGTCGGTGCCGAGCTCGCTGTCCGGGCGGGGCGCGGTCACGGTCTCCTCCTGCGTGGGCGGGCGTCCGGCGGAGCCTATGCACACCCCGCGCCGAGGGGGTGCGGCGACCGGGGGCAGCACCCCGGAGGCCGGGCTCCCGCGGGGGACTGGCGCACCGGCGTCCGATGTGGTCGGGTGTCGGTAACTCACCGCTTGGTACATACGAGAGCAGGGTCCATGCCGCCAGCCCGTCCCGCAGACGGCACCGCGCCCTCCGCGCGGCCGCGCCGGGGGATCGCCACGGTCTGCCTGTCCGGGACCCTGGAGGACAAGCTCGGTGCGGCCGCGGCCGCGGGCTTCGACGGCATCGAGGTGTTCGAGCCCGACCTGATCGCCTCCCCGTGGTCGCCGGCCGAACTGGCCACCCGCTGCGCCGACCTCGGCCTGTCGATCGACCTGTACCAGCCCTTCCGGGACCTCGACTCGACCGATCCCGCGCGGTTCGCCGCCAACCTGCGGCGCGCCGAGCGGAAGTTCGACGTGATGGGCGCGCTCGGCGTGGACACCGTGCTGGTCTGCTCCTCGGTCGCGCCCGACGCCGTCGCCGACGTCGACCAGCTCGCCGAGCAGCTGTCGACCGCCGCTGCCCGGGCCGAGCTGCGCGGCCTGCGGATCGCCTACGAGGCGCTCGCCTGGGGCCGGCACGTCTCGACCTGGGACGCCTCCTGGGACGCCGTCCGCCGGGCCGACGCCGCTGCGCTCGGGCTGTGCCTGGACAGCTTCCACGTGCTCTCCCGCGGCGGGGACCCGAGCGGCTTCGCCGCGGTGCCGGGGGAGAAGGTCTTCTTCCTCCAACTGGCCGACGCCCCGCAGCTGACCATGGACGTGCTGCAGTGGAGCCGGCACCACCGGCTCTTCCCCGGGCAGGGCGCCTTCGACCTGCCCGGCTTCCTCGGCGCCGTGCTCGCGACCGGTTACCGCGGGCCGCTGTCGCTGGAGGTGTTCAACGACGTGTACCGCCAGTCCGACCCGGCCCGGACCGCCGTCGACGCCATGCGCTCGCTGCAGTGGCTGGAGGAGGCGCTCGCGCTGGTCGACCCCGCTGCGGGTCTCCGTCCACCGCCGGCCGCACCGGAGCTCTCCGGCTGGTCGTTCACCGAGCTGGCCGTCGACGGGGTCTCCGGGCCGCAGGTCGGGGAGGCGCTGACCGCCCTCGGGTTCACCCACGCCGGTCAGCACCGGTCCAAGCCGGTCCAGCTCTGGGAGCAGGGGGCGGCGCGGGTGCTGCTCAACGCCTCCGTCGTCCGGCCCGGTGCGCCCGGGGAGGCCGCGGTCTCCGCGCTGGGGCTGGAGAGCAGCGACCCGGGGCGCTCGGCCGTGCGTGCCGAGGCGATGAGCGCGCCGGTGCTGCCGCGGACGCGTGGCGCGGCCGAGGCCGAGCTGTCCGCGGTCGCCGCGCCCGACGGCACCGAGGTGTTCTTCACCCGCACCGGGCCCGACGGGTGGCCGGCCGACTTCCTGCCCACCGGCGCCCCGGCTGCGCCGGGCGCCGGCCTCACCGGCATCGACCACGTCGCCCTCACCCAGCCCTTCGACGCCTTCGACGAGGCCGGGCTGTTCTACCGGGCGGTGCTCGGCCTGGAGCCGCAGCAGGTCACCGAGCTGGCGGCGCCCTTCGGGCTGGTGCGCACCCGGGCGGTGACCGGGCCCGACCGGGCGGTGCGGCTGACCCTCTCCGCCTCCTCGCTGCGCCGCGGCGGCTGGGCTCCCCGGGTCCCCGAACCCCAGTACCTCGCCTTCGCCACCGACGACGTCGTGGCGACGGCGGAGCGGCTGCGGGCCGCCGGCGCCCCGCTGCTGCGGCTGCCGGAGAACTACGCCGACGACCTCGATGCCCGCTTCGACCTCCCGGCCGACCTGCTGGCGGCCGTCCGCGAGCACGGCCTGATGTACGAGGAGGACGCACAGGGCGCCTGCCTGCACCTGGCCACCGAGGTGCTCGGCGACCGGCTCTTCGTGATGGTCGTGCAGCGGCTGGGCGGCTACGACGGGTACGGGAACGCTGATGCGCCGGTCCGGATGACCGCCCACCGCCGTCAGCGGCGCGCGCCGGCGGTGTCGGCGGTGCCGCCGGTCGGCTCCGCCAGGATCGAGAGGACGGACGTGTCGTGAACCGGTTGGCCGTGCACCAGTCCGTGGTGCACCCGCGCAGTCCCGTCGAGCTCACCGAACTGCTGGCCGGCACCGGCTGGGACTCGATCGGCCTGCACGTCGGCGCCGTGGCCGAGGTGGAGCCCTGGTGGTCCGGCGGGGCGGGCGAGCGGAACCTGCAGCGGCTCGTCGACGAGCTGCTCGAGACCCGGGTGACGGTGCTCGACGTCGGCCGGGTCCAGCTCGGCGGCAGCCTGCCCGACGACCACGTGCACGCCACCCACGGCCGGGTGCTGGACCTGGGCGCCCGGTTCGGGGCCCGCCACGTGACGGCCAGGTTCGGCCCGGACGCGGCCGCCGAGCAGGCTCTCGCCGAGCAGGTCGACGTCTTCGGCCGGCTGGTCGAGCAGGCCCGCCCGTACCGGCTCCTGCCGCTGCTCGCGCCGCTGCCGGTCGACCGCCCGGACCTGCTCGCCGGTGCGGCGGCCGTCGTGCGTCCCAGCGGTGGCGGCGTCGTCCTGGACGTGCCGGTGGACAGCTGCAGCCCGGCCGAGGTCGAGGCGGCCGTCGACGTGCTCGGTGAGTCCCTCGGCTACGTCCGGCTCAGCGCTCGGCAGGTCGAACGGGCCGGTGCGGCCACCGCCGGGCTGCTCGCCACGCTCCCGCCGCACGTCCCCGTCGCGCTCGGCGGCGACGACTCCGTCGGCGTGCTCACCGACGACCCCACCACCCGGCTGCACCGGCTGCACGGCCTGGTCGACGAGATGCTCGAACACCCCCGGGCGCGCGCCCGCCGGCTGGCCGCCGGCTGACCCCCCGGGGTCCCCGGTCAGCGCGGCTGTCGGGCCAGCTCGGCGAGGCCGGTCAGCGCCAGGGGGTAGCCGAGGACGCCGAGCCCGACGACGACGCCCCGGGCCACCGGTGAGATGTGGGAGTGGTGCCGGAACGGCTCGCGGGCGTGCACGTTCGAGATGTGCACCTCGACCACCGGCAGCTCCGCCCCCTCGATCGCGTCCCGCAGGGCGATGGAGGTGTGCGCGTGCGCGCCCGGGTTGTAGACGGCCCCGATCGCCAGGCCGTCCCGGACGCGCCGGCCCCACTCGTGCACCCAGTCGATGAGCTGCCCCTCGTGGTTGGACTGCCGGAACTCCACGTCCAGCCCCAGCTCGGCCGCCCGCACCCGGCACAGCTGCTCGACGTCGGCCAGCGTCGCCGAGCCGTACACCTCCGGCTTCCGGGTGCCGAGCAGGTCCAGGTTCGGTCCGTTCAGCACGAGCACCGAGCTCATGACGTCCTCCTCGGGTGCGGCGTGAGCAGTCGAGCCGGGTTGACCACCGTCATCTGATGGAGTTCGTCCTCGGTGGCCCCGCCGGCGAGCAGCATCGGGACCACCCGGGTCGGGAGGTTCTCGAAGCGCCAGTGCGGTGCGTGGGCGGCGCGCCACGACGGCGGTGTGACGCGGCTGAAGCAGGCCGCGTCGTGCGAGAGCACCATCCGGTCGGCGTACCCGAGCCGGAGCAGCGCCAGCACGGTGGCGACCCGGCGCTCGTCGGGCAGGACGTGCTCCATGCCGAACCTGTCCATGCCGATGGTCGAGCCGGCGTCCATGAGCACCCGGAGGTAGGTCAGGTCCTCGGTGTCCCCGGAGTGGCCGATGACCACGCGGTCGAGCGGCACGCCGCGCTTCTGCAGAAACGCCTGCTGGTCCAGCCCGTTGCGCAGCGCCGGCCGGCTGTGCGTGGTGATCGGGACGCCGGTCTGCTGGGCGGCCACCGCGGCGGCGGTCATCACCCGGGCGACGTCCTCGGTGATGCCCTCCTCGTCGGTGACGACCTTGAGCATCCCGGCCCGCACAGCGGTGCCGGCGATGCCCTCCTCGATGTCGTGCAGGAAGAACTCGATGAGCGGGTCGGGGCCGTCGACCAGCAGCCCCGGCCCGTGGGTGCGGAAGAAGGGCGGCAGCACGTTGGCGGTGTAGTAGCCGGTCGAGGCGATCAGGTGCACCGGGGCGCGTTCGGCCACGGGCACCAGCCGGGCGACGTCCCGGCCGAGGCCCAGCACGGTCAGGTCGACCACCGTGCGGACGCCGAGGTCGCGCAGCCGGGTCAGAGCGGTGACGGCCCGGTCGACGGCGGTGTCCGGCTCCCACTCCGGGTGCGGGTGGTTGAGGTCCAGCTCCGGGCTGCCGACGAAGACGTGCTCGTGCACCAGGGTCGTCCCGAGCTGGTCGGGGTGCACCGGGCCTCGGAAGGTCTGCACCACCGCCCCGGGGCGCTCCTGTGCGGAGTCGCCCCGGGGGTCGGTGCGGAGAGGGTCGGTCACTCGGCCGAGTCGCGGATGGCCTCGTAGACGCTGAGCTGCTCCTCGCTCAGGTTGGCCCGCAGGTACTCCTCGGCCTGGCTGCGGAAGGCGTCGACGTCGACGTCCTCCACGACCTCGAACTCGCCGCCGGAGGTCCACTCGTCGAGGACCTGCTGCTCGTCCTCCGCGACGCACTCGGGCACCTGCTCGACGGCTGCCGCGACCGCGGCGTCGAGCGCCTCCCGCTGCTCGTCGGACAGCTCCTCGACCCCCGGGCCGGCGATGACCAGGTTCGAGTTCTCCTGGTGGGCGGACAGGCTCAGGTAGTCCTGCACCTCGCCGAGGTTCTGGGCGTCGATGTTGACGATCGGGTTCTCCTGACCGTCGACGATGCCCTGCTGCAGAGCCAGGTACAGCTCCTCGTAGGCCACCTCGGTCGGGTCCGCACCCAGGGCGCGGGCGTTCATCAGGTACTGCGGCGAGTTGGGGAACCGCATCCGCAGGCCGTCCAGGTCGGCGGGCTCCCGGATCGGCTGGCCGGCGGTGAAGTGCCGGGCGCCGGCGGACCAGGCACCGAGCACGCTGGCGCCGGTGGAGTCGGCGAACCCCTGGGTCAGCTCGTCGGAGGCGTCGCTGCCGAAGAACCGGGCGAGGTGCTCGCCGTCCTCGAAGGCGTAGGCCGCGTCGACGACGCTCATCGGCTCGTAGACCGCCCCGAGCGCCGAGGCGCCCTGGATGTCGAGGTCGATGTCACCGGAGATCACCGACTGGATGCGGTCGGCGTCACCACCGAGCTGACTGCTCGGGAAGAGCTCCACGGTCACACCGACGTCGGCGGCCTCGACCTCGTCGGCGATGACCTGCGCACCGCACCGGTGCTGCGGCTGCGCCTCGGTGTAGCTGTGCGCGAGGGTCAGCTCCACCTCGCCGCCGCCACCGCCGGCGTCCCCGCCGCCGGCGTCGTCGCCGCCACAGGCGGTGGCGAGCAGGAGCGGGAGCAGGGCGGAGGCCGCGAGGAACGGGCGCTTGGGGAGGGGACGGTTGGGCATGGTCTTTCCCTTCGTTGGGATTCTCAGTGCTCGGTCGGGCGGGTCTGGTCGAGCGGTCGTGCGGGGTCGGGCGTCGGGGCGTCGCCGTCGATCTCGGCGGCGACGAGCTGGTCGAAGTCGGCGAACATGGCCGGTCGGGTCGCGGCACGGCCGAGGAACAGCTCGAAGGAGTCGGCCGCCTGGTTGACGGCCATCCCGGCTCCGGTCATCACCCGGCACCCGCGGGCGGTCGCCTCCCGCACGAGCTGGGTCAGCAGCGGGCGGTAGACGATGTCGGCGACCCAGAGGTCGGCGCGCAGCAGGTCGACGGGCACCGGGGTGCCGGGGTGGGCCGCCATCCCCATCGGGGTGGCGTTGACCAGACCCGAGGCGTCGGCGAGCAGGCCCGGCAGCTCCTCCGGCGGGAAGACCGCCGCCGGCACCCGGCTGCCGGCTGCCGCCAGCGCGCCGATCAGCTGCTCGGCGCGTACCGCGTCGCGGTCCACCACCGACAGCTGCTCGACGCCCTGGCTGACGAGGGCGTGCGCGACGGCGCCCCCCGCACCGCCCGCACCGATCAGGACGACCCGATCGAGCGGGACCCCGGGCAGCCCGGCCTGCAGGGCGGCGCCGAAGCCGGTCACGTCGGTGTTGTGACCCCGGGTGCGACCGTCCTCGATCACGATCGTGTTGATCGCACCGATGGCGGCGGCCTCCGGAGCCAGCTCGTCGACCAGCGGGGCCATCACCTGCTTGACCGGGTGGGTGACGTTGAGCCCGTCGAAGCCGAGCTCGACCGCGGCGCGCAAGAGGGCCCGCAGGCGGTCCGGCTGCAGGGCGTCGTCCGGCAGCTCGACGGTCTTGTAGGTGTAGCGCAGGCCCTGGCGTGCGCCCTCCCGTTCGTGCAGCTCGGGGGAGAGCGACGGCCCGATGCCCTGACCGAGGAGCCCGGCGAGGAAGGACCGACGGGGAGCGGGGCTGGGTGGCGGGGAGCCGGTCACAGGCCCAGCACCCCCGGCAGCCAGAGGACCGCGTCGGGGAAGGCGATGATCAGGCCCAGGATGACCAGGAGCGGGATGATGAACGGCAGGCACCCGCGGAAGACCTCGCTGACCTTCGTCTCGGCCACCGAGCTGAGCACGTAGAGCACGGTGCCGACCGGCGGGGTGAGCAGCCCGATCATCAGCGCGACGATCATCAGCACGCCGAGCACGATCGGGTCGACGCCGAAGCTCGCGCTGATCGGCAGCAGGATCGGCACCACCAGCACCAGGACGGCGGTCGGGTCCACCACCGTGCCCAGGATGAGCATGAGGACGGCGGTCATCAGCAGGAAGACCGTGGCGTTCTCGGTGAACCCGAAGACGTTCTCGGCCAGCAGTTGGGGGACCCGCTCGCGGGCCAGGATGTAGCCGAGCAGCGACGCGGAGGAGACGATCAGCATGATCGCCCCGGTCGTCGTCACGGTCTCGGTGAGCACCTTGGGCAGTTCCCGGACCTTCAGGCTCCGGTAGGCCAGGCAGAGCAGCAGCATGTAGGCGACGCCGACGGCGGCGGCCTCGGTGGGCGTGAAGAAGCCGCCCAGGATGCCGCCCAGGATGATCACCGGGGCGAGGATCGGGCCGATCACCCGTCGTCCGGTGACGACCAGCTGGCGCATCGAGAAGTCGGTCCGGATGATGTCCGGCTGCTTCCGCACGAGGAAGAACACGACGACGCACAGGCCGAAGGCCATCAGCAGCGCCGGCACGACCGAGGCGGCGAACAGCCCACCGGTCGAGACCGCCGCCAGCCCGGCGAAGATGACCGCGGGGATGCTCGGCGGCATCACCGGGGCGATCAGCGAGGCCGCGCCGGTGACGCCCAACCCGAAGCGGAGCGGGTAGCCGTTGCGCACCATGGCCGGGATCTGGATCTTGCCGAGGGCAGCGGCGTCGGCCACCGCCGAACCGCTCATCCAGGAGAAGCCGAGGCTCACGCCGACGCTCACGTACCCCAGGCCACCGCGCACCCGGCCCAGCAGCGCCAGGGCGAAGTCGAACAGCCGGTCGGCGATGCCGCCCCGGTTGGCGATGACGCCGAGCAGGATGAACAGCGGCACGGCCAGCAGCGGGAAGCTCGCCGTCGCGTTGACGATCAGCCGGAGGCTGAGGCCGAGCGACTGCCCGGTGAGCAGCATGTAGGCCAGCGAGGGGCCCAGGAAGGCGAACGCCACCGGGACCCGGATGAAGAGCAGGACGACGATCGCGATGGTCAGCAGCAGGAGGCTCATGCCGGCCGCACCTCCGTCGTCCCGACCGGAGCCGGCACACCGCGGACGGCGAAGACCACCGCGGCCACGGCGCCCCGGATGGCGGTGCTGAGGAAGCCGAGGAAGGGGAAGAGGTAAAGGAAGGTCAGCGGCATGCGCAGGGACGGCGACTTGAGCTGCCCCTGCGAGGACATCAGCTCCCACGCCTCCGCCGCGAAGCCGGCGCCGATGACGGCGACGATCGCACTGGCCAGGACCCGCACGAACCGGACGACCTTCGGGTTCTTCACGTTGTCGACCAGCTGCAGCGCGATGTGGGAGTCGGTGGTGACGAGCACCCCGGCCACCGTGAACGTGACCCACACCAGGCAGAACCGCGCCAGCTCGCCGGTCCACGACCAGCCGCTGACCGGCAGGTAGCGCTGGGCGGCCTGCACGAGCACGAGCAGGAACAGCACCGCCAGCGCCGTCGCGGCCAGCCCGAGCTCCACCTTCGTGATCACCGAGATCCACGCCGGTCTGCGCCGGGCGGTGGTCCCGCCGTGAGCTCCGGTCATCGCCAACCTCTCTCCGCCTCTGTGCTGCCCGTCACAGCACCGGGGGACCGTACGAAGCGGGCGCAGCACACGGCAAACGGTTGCCACCGGTTGCCAAGCTCTCGTAACCTGACCGTGATGTGCAGATGAAGAGCTCGACGATCTACGACGTCGCCCAGGCCGCCGGCGTCGCGACCTCCACGGTGTCGCGGGCCTTCAGCAACCCCGACCGGGTCGGGGCGGTGACCCGGGAGCACGTCCTCGAGGTGGCCCGCCGGCTGGGTTACCAGCCCAACCCGCACGCCCGGGCGCTGGTGTCCCGCCGGACCCGGACCGTGGCGATGGTGGTCTCGGACATCACCAACCCGCACTTCTTCGAGCTCATCCGGGGCGCGGAGATGCGGGCCAAGGCCTCCGGCTACACGCTCGTGCTGGTCAACGCGGAGGAGTCGCCGCGGATCGAGCTGGAGCAGATCCACCGGCTGACCCGGTCGGTCGACGGCTTCCTGCTCGCCGCCAGCCGTCAGCCGGAGGAGGACCTGGTGCAGCTGGCGGCCGGCCACCGGGTGGTCGTGGTCAACCGCCGGGTGCCCGGTCTGGCCAGCGTCGTCCTGGAGCACGCCGAGGGGTGCCGGCAGATGGTCGGCCACCTGGCGTCCCTCGGGCACAGCTCGGTCGTCTACCTCGCCGGCCCGCGCAGCTCCTGGATGGCGGCGAGCCGCTGGGCGGCCATCCGCGGAGCCGCGGCGGAGCTGGGTCTGCGCGCGCAGCGGATGGGCCCCTTCGCCCCCACCGTGGCGAGCGGGGGCGCGGCTGCCGATGCAGCGCTGACCACCGGCGCGACCGCGGCCATCGCGCACAACGACCTGTTGGCCATCGGGGTGCTGCGGCGGCTGGCCGACCGGGGTGTCCAGGTGCCGGCGGACGTGAGCGTGGCCGGGTTCGACGACATCTTCGCCGCCGACCTGTGCACGCCGACCCTGACCACGCTCGGCGGTGCGCACGCCGACGTCGGGCGGGCGGCGGTGGAGATCCTGCTGAACTCGATGGAGCAGCCCCGGGACCACGCCCCGGAACTGGTGGTGCCCTCCGAGCTCATCCTGCGCAGGTCCACCGGCGTCCCTGGTCGTCCTCCCGGCCAGTGACCGGCCGGACCGACCGGCTCCCGACCAGGACATCGGGTCCTCCCGGGCCGGCCGGACCCCGCGCAGGCACGAGGGCGAACCCCCGCGGCCGCCCCTGAGCCGACCTGGCAGTGTGGGCGCGCCGTGGACCGGGTGCAGGAGGGCAGATGACAGACCGCGCAGCCGAGGTGCGCTTCAAGCCGCAGGACCTCCTGCTGGCACTGGGGGGCGCGCTCATCCTCGACACCTACGAGGACCCCCTGCCCACCCGGGTCTTCCTCGACGTGCTCGGGTCCCTGGGCGTCAGCGGCGACGCCACCCGATCGGTGCTGACCCGGCTCACCGAGCGCGGTCTGCTGACCCGCCACCAGGACGGGAGGGTGGCCAGCTACGGCCTCACCGACACCTCGCGGAGGCTCCTGCGGGATGGGCGGGAGCGGGTGCGGGCGGCCGAACCGTTCCACCAGGTGAGCAGCGACTGGACGCTGCTCAGCTTCTCCCTGCCGGAGACGCGGCGGGACGTCCGGAACCGGCTGCGGTCGCGGCTGACCTGGGCCGGCTTCGGCTGCCTGCGCGACGGGCTGTGGGTGGCGCCGGGCCGCGTCGACCTAGACCGGGTCGTCGCCGTGGGCGCCGAGGTGGATGAGCTGCAGGTCGACGGGTTCCTCGCCTCGCCCGCCCCTGGCACGGACGTCGCCCGCTACGTCCGGCGGGCCTGGGACGTCGACGCGCTGCGCTGGGAGCACGAGGAGTTCCTTCGCCGGTGGGAGCGGCCCGCTCCGCGGGAGAGCGATCCGCTGGCCATGTTCGTCCTCCTCGGTGCCCACTGGATCCGTCTGCTGCGGGTCGACCCGGTGCTGCCCGAGCGGTACCTGGGCGAGGACTGGCCCGGCCGCCGGTCGGCGGCTGTGTACCGCAGCGCCTCCGAGGCCCTGGAAGCGCGGGCGGGAACAGCCTTCGCCGCGCTCGTGGAGGACGCACGCGCCAGGCGATGACCGGGCGAGTGGCGTGGCTCACGAAAAAGCTCGGTGATTCGTTGACGCTCGTCAAGGGCGGGCCTAGCGTCTCCGGCATCCCGAGTCCCGACCGTGAGGATCCTGATGTCCCCTCGATCCGTCGTCCCTGGCCTCGCCTGCGCCCTGGCCCTCTCGTTCGCCGCCGCCTCACCCGCCGCTGCCGCAGAGCCCCCGGGCCCGCGGCACGTCGAGGGAACGGTCGACGACGGCGCCACCGCGTGGGTCGCCGATGTCCCGGCCGACTGGAACGGGACCGTGCTCCTGTACAGCCACGGCTACCGGCCCAGCTTCGCCCCCATCCCGCACACCGCCCAGAACGCCCCGGACGACGCGACCCGGCAGGCCCTCCTGGACCGGGGGTACGCCCTGGTCGGCTCCTCCTACGAGCGCAGCGGCTGGACGCTGGACACCGCCGCCGAGGACCAGCTGCAGACGCTGGAGGCGTTCGCCGCGGCCGTCGGTGACCCGTCGCGGGTGCTCGCCGTCGGGACCTCCATGGGCGGCCTGGTGACCGGCCAGCTGGCCGAGCTCCCGGGCACCCCGGTCGACGGTGCGCTGCCGACCTGCGGGCTCATGCACGGCGGGGTCGACCTGCTGAACTACCAGCTCGACGGGGCCCATGCGATCGCCCAGTTGCTCGTGCCACCGGGCACCGACGTGCGCCTGGCCGACTACGAGGGCGACCTCGCCGCCGTCAACGCGGCGGCGAGCACCCTCACCGACGCCGTCGTGGCCGCGCAGGACGATCCCGCGGGCAGGGCGCGGATCGCGCTCGCCGCCGCGCTGTACCACCTGCCGCGCTGGGCCCCGGGTGAGGCCGAGCCCGGTCCCCGGGACCACCAGGCGCAGGTCGACGCACAGGTCGCCCAGTTCACGTCCGCACTCGGCTTCACCTACCCGGCGCGGGTCGACATCGAGAACACGGTGGGCGGCAACCCGTCCTGGAACGCAGGCGTCGACTACCGCACATTGCTGGAGCACGCCGACGAGCGGGCGCAGGTGGAGGCCCTGTACCGGACGGCCGGCCTGGATCTCGACGCCGACCTCGACCGGCTGACCGCGACGGCGTCGGTGACGCCCGACGAGGACGCGCTGCAGACCGCCCGCGCCACCTCCGAGCTCACCGGGGAGCTGCAGGTCCCGGTC
>NZ_JAAKGN010000299.1:0-2048 GCF_011039295.1 Modestobacter sp. KNN46-3
GGATCGCGGCGAAGGTGGGGCCGGAGCCGTACATGAACGCCGCGGGGTTGGCGCCGAGCATCATCTCGAAGGCGGCCCAGCGCAGGCTGAACGGTGCGCCGAACCCGCCGAGCTCGTCCGGCAGGTCGAGGCGCCACCACTCGCCGGCGTTCACCGCGCGGACCGACGCCTTGAACGACTCGGGCAGTGTCACCGAGTGCGTCGCCGGGTCGAACACCGGCGGGTTCCGGTCGGCGTCGGTGAAGGAGGCGGCGAGCGGGCCCTCGGCGAGCCGCCGCACCTCGGCCAGCACCCCGCGGGCCGTCTCGGCGTCCATCTGCTCGAACGGCCCGGTGCCGAACCTGTCCTTGGTGCTCTGGAACTCGAACAGGTTGAACTCGAGGTCGCGCAGGTTTGCCGTGTAGTGGCTCATGGAGGGTGCTCCCGTGCTCGCTGTTGCCCGCCAGCAGGTCCTACTCGCGGGTAACAAACGCTATTACCGCCCGGTCGCCAAGGGCAAGCGCCGCGCCGCGCCCGGCCCTCCGGAGGGTCAGTCCCTGCCGTGCGCGTCGGGCTCGGTCTCCGGCGGCGGGTAGACCGGGCCGGCCATGCCGTCGGCGTCGTCCTCGCCCTGGGTGGGGGAGACGGCGCCGCCCAGCGGCTCGACGTCCCGGTCGTCCTGCGGTCCCTGCGCTGAGCTGGTCATGTCCCGAGTCTCGACCGCGCGCGGCCGGGCGGCGAGCCGGCGGGTCAGTCGTCCAGGACCGGGCCGGCCTCATGGCGAGGGTGCCCGGACGTGCGTTCGCCCTGCTTCATCCGCGCCTCGAACACGTGGCGGTCACCGCCGGCCAGCTCGTCGCGGGCGCGCTGGTCGAAGGCGCGGTAGGTGCTCCAGTAGTTGGCGTCGTAGTCCTCGACGACCTGGAAGGTCCACCGGTCGGCGAGCACGTTGCGCCCGACGAGGTCGCGGTCGAGGTCGTCGGCGAGCTCGGTGTGCCCGGCGTCGCGGAGGCCGGCGACGGCGTCCTGCAGGAGGAGGTCGGCCTTGCCGGTGAGCTGGTGGAAGCCGTACAGCAGGCCGCGGGCCTGCTCGACGGTCTCGAGGGACTCGGAGAGCTTGCCGAGGGCGGCGACGGTGGCGTCGTCCAGGTCCGGACGCGAGCGGTCGGTCATGGACCGATCCTGCGGGTGCCCGCGTCGTCCTGCCCGGCGGCCCCGCTCAGCGGTGATCAGGCGGCGGGGGGCCGGGAGCCGGCGACGGCGGAGTCGATGAGCTGCTCGGCCAGCCGGCGCCCGTGCGAGGCGGGGCCGTCGGGGCCGAGGAGGCCGCCGGAGAGGTACATCCCGTCGATGATCAGGTGGACCTGCGCGGCGAGGTCGTCGCCGCCGCCGGGGATCAGCTGGTCGGCCAGGCCCTCGAGCCGGGCGTGCAGCTCGAACTTGTAGTCGGCGGCCGCGCTGCGGGCGGGGTGCTGCGGGTCGTCGTACTCGCTGCTGACGTTGGTGAACGGGCAGCCGCGGAAACCGACGCTGGTGACGTCGGACTCGACGGCGTCGACCACCGCGAGGAGCGCGGCCCGCGGGTCGTCCCGGTGCCGGGCCAGCTCGGCGTCGATGGAGGCGAGCACGGTGGCGGCCTTGCGCGAGAGGTAGGCGCCGACCAGGTCGTCCTTGCTCTTGAACAGCCGGTAGACCGTCATCTTGCCCAGGCCGGTCTCCCGGACGAGCTCGTCCATCCCGACGCTGCGGGAGCTGCGCGCCGAGAAGAGACGCTCGGCGGTGTCCAGGACGATCTCCTGCCGCTCCGCGCGGGAACGACGGGCCGGCACGGTGCCGTCCTCAGGTGCGTGGAGGGAGAGTGCTGCGGCGGTCACGGTCTGATCGTGCAGCACATCGTGACGGAGCGGTTCGCGGCACGCCGGGTTGCGCAGGCCCCTGACCAGCGCACCGCGCAGGGCGATCTCTTCACCCGGGGCGGTTGAGCCGTGGTCACCTTCCAGGAGAACTGGCTGCAGGTGCTGCAGACCACGTTCATGCAGCACGCCCTGCTCGGCGGTTCGATGGTCGCG
>NZ_JAAKGN010000300.1:0-2005 GCF_011039295.1 Modestobacter sp. KNN46-3
AGGAGCGTGTTGGTGTCGACGGGGACGGTGATCGCGTCCCCGTTCGGGCCGGACAGCGTGGGAACGCCTGCGCAGACGCTGACGCCGGTGTAGGCGTCGGTCTGGAACTGCTCGCCCGCGTCTGCGGCCGGGTCGAGCACGAAGCCCTCCAGGACCGTGGCGTTGGCCGGGTCAGCCAGGTAGGTCCGCATGTCGGCGGTGAGGTAGTCGCTGATGTATCCGAGGCGCTCGTCGGTCGTCTGGGCCACCAGGTCGCTGACCAGTTCGCGGGACTGGGCGGCCTGGGTGACCTCCTGGGCAACCGTGACGGCTGCGGTGACCTGCTCGGCGCTGAAGCCACCGAGGTCGCTGTAGCCGCCGGTCGTGCAGTCGGTGCGCTGCTCAAACTCGGAGGCGGGCGAGGACGTGGGTG
The DNA here is from genome assembly GCF_011039295.1 of Modestobacter sp. KNN46-3. Taxonomy (NCBI): domain Bacteria; kingdom Bacillati; phylum Actinomycetota; class Actinomycetes; order Geodermatophilales; family Geodermatophilaceae; genus Modestobacter; species Modestobacter sp. KNN46-3. The sequence goes on from NZ_JAAKGN010000300.1 coordinate 413, forward strand.
CGGCCGTGGCGGGGATGTCGGTGGCCCGGCCGCCGGGCTGGGCGTTGGACGGGACGTCGGCGTTGCTGGAGCCACAGGCCGTCAGCGCGAGGGCGCTGCCGATCAGGGCGGCGGTGACGGTGGCGGTGCGGAGGCGAATCATGGTGGTCTGATCCCTTCGAGGCGTTTTCACTGCTCAGTGGCGTATTTGCCTAGAATACGTATCGGCTCCGGCAGGACCGTTACTTGAGACTTCAGATGTGATGCCGAGCACAATCCGGGCGGGAGTAGCCCGGGGCGCTACTGCTCCTCGGGGACCCGCACCCGGTCGGGAGTTACGCAGTGCATGTGCTGGCCCGTGCCCCACTCGTGGGACACGGCGTAGCGCACCTCTGCCCACCAGTAGGGCGCTCGCCCGTCCTCACCTAATCGCAGCCACCGGGTCTGCCGCCCAGGCCACCAGACCCCCTCGCGCAGGACCAGAACCGCTCGGGGTGGCTCGTAGACGTGTTCATCGAGCAAGACCACGCGAGGCGGCGCTGGCGGCGCTGGCGGCTGACTTCTGCGCCCACCGATCGCCACCCAGACACCGCCTCTCATCGAACACGTGTTCGAAGAGGGTAGAGCGAGGACTCCCTCAGCCCGAGCACCCTGCCGCCGGTTTGGACGGTGCAGCGGCCTCGGCTCCGAGAGCCTCCGCGTGTCCACCGAAGGCCGCAGGCGCCACCTGGATGTCCGTCCCCGCATGCAGACTGACCGCGCACCCGCCGCCTGCTACCTGGAGACCGTGATGAGCAACGACCAGCGCACCGTCTTGGTCGTCGACCTTGACGGCGAGGTCTTGCCGCCCCTCCAGACGCTGGAGCAACTGCTTCTCTCGCTAGGGCAGTGGGAGGACGACGATCGGTTGGATCCGCCCGACCGGGAGCCGCTGCGCCTTCCGGAGCCGCTGGCTGACCGGCAGGCCCTCGTGACCGTGGAGCGCCTCTGGGGCCTCCTGCGCCCGACTCAGGGACTCGGAGCCGAGCACGGTCGGCTCCTCGCCCCGAACGGCACTACCGAGCACGCGCCCCTGAGCGTCATCACCGTCCCTACCGCCGACATCGAGATCCTCAGCGCGACCGCGCGGTTCCTCGGCAACCCCGGGCTGCCCAGTGACATCGCCGACCTGGTGACCGACCTCGCCCGGTCCCTCAACACCGACCCCTACTCCCGCGGGCGGGACGACCGCACCGAGTTCGTCAGCCAGATCGCTCGGCTGGCCGGTCTCCTCGACCTGGAGGTCACCGAGGACACCCACCTGCTGATCAGGAGGATCGCGGCGAACCGGCCGGACCGGGACCTCGCGCTCACTGACGAGGAAGAGGCCGCCTACCAGCGGACCGCCGACCGGATGAACCGACTGTGGGGTCTCGGCTCCGGGATCTCCCGCTACCTCTACTGATCCCCGCGAGACCCCGCCGCAGCGGCGTCCTCGTCCTCGCCCGGCACCACGGCCAGGTGCGCGTCCTTCACCTGCCGCAGCCGCTCAGCGTCCTTCAGGCTGATCCGCTTCTGTCCGGCTCGGGTGCCCTTGATGCGTTCGAATACCGCCTGCGCACCAGTCCGCCCCAG
>NZ_JAAKGN010000301.1:0-1999 GCF_011039295.1 Modestobacter sp. KNN46-3
CTCGACCGGCCGGCGGGCGCTGTAGGAGACCCGGTCGAACACCAGCACCGGGCGGGACGGCGGCAGTCCCAGCAGGACGGCGGACTCCCGGTCGGCCTCCGCCGCCCGCACGGTCTGCTCGGCCCGCTCGATCGTGCAGCCGTACCGCTGGGCGAACAGGGTGTACAGCGAGCCGGTGAGGTCGGCCCCGTCCAGGTCGGGCGCCACCGCCACCGGATACCAGCCGTCGTCCACCGACATCGGCTGGTCGTCGGCCAGCCGCAGCCGGCGCACGTGCCAGGCCCGTTCCCCCGCGGCCAGCTCCAGCGCGGCCCGGGTCGCCGGCGGGGGCACGGCCCGGGCGACCGCCAGGACGACGGTGCTCGGCCGCAGCCCGAGCCGGCGCATGTCCTCGTGGAAGGAGGCCAGGTGCAGCCTCGACCGCGCGGGCCGCTCCGCCACGAAGGTGCCCTTGCCACGCACCCGCACCAGCACGCCCTCGCTGACCAGCTGGCCGATCGCCTCGCGCACGGTGATCCGGCTGACCCCGTGCTCGACGCACAGCTGGCGCTCGCCGGGCAGCGGGGCACCGGCGGGCAGCCGGGCGGCCAGCTCGGTCAGCCGGCCGCGCAGCTGCTCGTGCTTGGGCACCACCCCGTCGACGATCAGCGCGGTCACCACCCCTGGTCGGTCAGCTTGTGGCTCAGCACATAGCGGTAGTAGTCGGCCCGGGTCAGCTGGGCGCCGGCCGCCTCGTCGACGACCAGGGTCACGTGCCGGTGCAGCTGGAGCACCGACGCCGGGCAGGACGCCGTGAGCGGCCCCTCCACGGCGGCGGCGATCGCGGCGGCCTTGGCCTCTCCGGTCGCCACCAGCACCAGGTGCTCGGCACCCAGGATCGTGCCCAGCCCCTGGGTGATCACGTGCCGGGGCACGGCCGTGACGTCGTCGCCGAAGAACCGCGCGTTGTCGATCCGGGTCTGCTCGGTGAGCGTCTTGACCCGGGTCCGGCTGGCCAGCGACGAGCCGGGCTCGTTGAACCCCAGGTGCCCGTTCGCGCCGATGCCCAGCACCTGCACCGCCACCGGCCCCGCGGCCAGCAGCCGGTCCTCGTAGTCGTGGGCGGCCTGGAGGGGGTCGGCCGCTGCGCCGTCCGGGCCGTGCACCACCGCCGGGTCGAGGCCGAGCTCGTCGGTCAGCTCCCGGCGGATCACCTCGCGGTAGCTCTCCGGGTGGCCGGCGGGCAGGCCCACGTACTCGTCGAGCAGGAACGCCTCCACCCCGTCGAAGGACAGCCCCTCCTCCCGGTGCCGGCGCAGCAGCTCGCGGTAGGCCAGCAGCGGCGAGGAGCCGGTGGCCAGGCCCAGCACCACCGGCCCGCCCCGGCCCAGCGCGGCCAGCACCGACCCGGCGACGGCGTCGGCGACGACCCGCCCGCAGTCCTCGGGGGTGGGCAGCAGGACGACCTCCACGGTCAGCTCTCCTCTCGGTGCACCCACGCGCCGGCCCGCAGGACGGCGATGGGGTTCAGGTGTGGGTCGGTGACCAGCACGTCGGCCCGCCGGCCCGGGACCAGCTCGCCGACGTCCTCCCGGCCGAGCAACCGGGCCGGGGTGCCGCTCGCGGCCAGGACGGCGTCGGCCAGCGGGACCCCGGCGGCGACGGTCGCCCGGACGACGTCCACCAGCCGCGCAGTCCCCCCGGCGATGGCGGCCGACTCCCCGGTGAGCCGGGCGACGCCGTCGCGGACCTCGACCGGGAGCGAGCCGAGGCGGTAGCTGCCGTCTGGCATCCCGGCGGCGGCCATCGCGTCGGTGACCAGGGCGATCGCACCCGGACCGACCAGGTCGAACACGGTGGCCACCGTCTCCGGCGCGAGGTGCACGCCGTCGCCGATCAGCTCGACCACCAGCTCACCGCGCGCCGCGGCGGCCAGGCAGGCAGCCACGGGCCCCGGCGCCCGGGACAGCAGCGGCGGCATGCCGTTGAACAGGTGGGTCGCCAAGAGCGGACCGCCGGG
>NZ_JAAKGN010000302.1:0-1996 GCF_011039295.1 Modestobacter sp. KNN46-3
GTGGGCGACGGCAACCTGCACTACAACCTGAGCAAGCCGGAGGGCAGCGACGACGCGGCGTTCCGCGCCCGGGCCGACGAGCTGGCCCGGGTCGTCTACGACTCCACCGCCTCCTTCGCCGGCAGCATCAGCGCCGAGCACGGCGTCGGGGTGGCCAAGCGGGACCTGCTCACCGACTACGAGGACCCGCTGGAGCTGGAGTTGATGCGCGGGGTCAAGGCGCTGCTCGACCCGGCGGGGCTGATGAACCCGGGGAAGGTGCTGCCGGCGGGTTGAGCGGACGCGGTCGTGGACAGGGACCACCGGTGACGACACGGCTGCGGTTCGACGGCTGGATCCTCGGGACCGGCACCACCTCGGGCACCCGGATCGTGCTCGGGCACTGGCCGTCCTCGCCGCTGGGGGCGTTCTCCGACGCCATGGTGCAGCGGCCGGACGGGCACCGGGTGCTGCTCGCGCCGAGCGGGCAGGTGGCCGACTTCGTCGGGTCGACCTACTCCTTCGACGAGGTGCGGCTGGTGGACGTGGCGGTGACCCGGAACGGCGCGACGTGGACGGTGCGCGCCGGCCCGCTGGCGATGTCGGTCCGCGTGGGCCGCCGTCCCGTGCTGGGCCGGCTGCTGCGTGCGGTGCCCGCGCCGCTGGCCCGGCGGCCCGGCTGGGTCGGGCTGCTCGACCGGTCGGCCCGGCTGCTGACCGGGCTGCGCACCACCGGTTCGGCCGGCAACGGGCGCACCGAGTGGTACGGCGTGCCGGACCTGCACACCGTGGCCTCGGTCGACGCGACGTGGGACGGCGAGCCGCTGGGCGCGGTGTCGCCGGTGCGGCCGCCGGTCACCTTCGGGTTCGGCTCGGTGCCGCCCCGTCCCTCCGTGGTGCGGGTGACGACGACGGTGCAGCTGCCCGGACCGCAGGTCAGCCGATGACCACGTTCCAGGGCCGGATGGTCCACCCGGTCACCAGCCCGTGCACGACGTAGGGGTCGGCCTCGACGAAGCGCTCGACGACCTCGCGGGGCGCGGCCCACACCAGCAGTGCCCGGTCGTAGGGGTCCGGCAGCGCGCCGGCGAGCAGCAGCTCGCCCCGTTCGTGGGCAGCCCGGGCCAGGCCGAGGTGGTCGTCCCGCAGGGCCGCCCGGCGCTCCAGGTAGTCCTCGGCCAGCGTGTACTCCAGCAGCAGGTGCATGCCCGCCACCCTCACACACCGGCCGCGGTTGCCGGAGCCGCGCACGGGGCACCCCGGGCGGACGAGCCGTTCGGAGGAGGCACCATGCGCGCGATGACGTACCGAGGCCCGTACAAGCTGCGGGTCGAGGAGAAGGACCGACCGCGGATCGAGCACCCCAACGACGCGATCGTCCGGGTGACACTGGCCGCGATCTGCGGTTCCGACCTGCACCTGTACCACGGGTTGATGCCGGACACCCGGATCGGCCACACCTTCGGCCACGAGTTCATCGGCGTCGTCGACGAGGTGGGCTCCTCGGTGCAGCGCCTGCAGGTGGGCGACCGGGTGATGGTGCCGTTCAACATCTTCTGCGGCTCGTGCTGGTACTGCGCACGCGGCCTCTACTCCAACTGCCACAACGTGAACCCGAACGCGACCGCGGTCGGTGGCATCTACGGCTACTCGCACACCACCGGCGGCTACGACGGTGGTCAGGCGGAGTACGTCCGGGTGCCCTTCGCCGACGTGGGTCCGGTCAGGATCCCCGACTGGATGCACGACGAGGACGCGGTGCTGCTCACCGACGCCGCCGCGACCGGGTACTTCGGGGCGCAGCTCGGCGAGATCGCCGAGGGCGACACCGTGGTGGTCCTGGGCGCCGGGCCGGTGGGGCTGATCGCCGCCCAGTCCTCCTGGCTGATGGGCGCCGGCCGGGTCATCGTCGTCGACCACCTCACCGAGCGGCTGGCGAAGGCCCGGGAGATGGCCCACGCCGAGACGCTGGACTACGACGAGCTCGACGACGTGGTCGTCGAGTTGAAGCAGCAGA
>NZ_JAAKGN010000303.1:0-1987 GCF_011039295.1 Modestobacter sp. KNN46-3
CCCGGTCCTCCGGCAGATCTACGACCAGATGCCCGAGCCGCGCTACGTGCTCGCCATGGGCGTCTGCGCCAGCTCCGGCGGCATGTTCAACAACTACGCGATCGTGCAGGGCGTCGACCACATCGTCCCGGTGGACATGTACCTGCCGGGCTGCCCGCCGCGGCCGGAGATGCTCACCGACGCCATCCTCAAGCTGCACCACAAGATCCAGCACCAGCCGCTGGGCGCCAAGCGTGCCCGGGAGCAGGCCGAGGCCCGGGCCAACGGGACGGCGCCGGAGCTGCACCTGGCGATGCCCTCCAGCGTCCGGGCCGACCCGGCGGCGCGGCGCGCCTACGAGCAGGCCGCCGCCGAGGGCCGCACCGGTCAGTTCGCCATCGAGCAGCGCGGAGGCAACGCCGTCGTCCTGCCCGGAGCAGACCGGTGAGCGACGAGGCGGGCTTCGGCGCGGCGACCGAGCCCGGCGGGGGATTCCGCAAGGGCGCCTTCGGGGTCACCGGCAGCGGCGACACCTCCGGCTTCGGCGGGCTGGTCCGGGTCGAGCCCGGCGGGGCCGTGGCGCTGCACTCCACCGACCGGCCCTACGGCGGCTGGTTCGACGAGGTCGCCGACGCGCTGACCGACGCGGTCGGCGAGGCCACCTACGCCGCCGCCGTCCACCGGGTCCTGGTCGACCGGGGTGAGATCACCTGGTTCGTCGCCCGCGAGCACCTGCTCACCCTGGTCCGGGCCCTGCGGGACGACGAGGCGCTGCGCTTCGAGCTGTGCAGCAGCGTCTCCGGCGTCGACTACGCCGACAGCGGCGGCCCCGCTGTGACGCCGGACCGGCCGCGGCTGCACGTCGTCTACCACCTGACCTCGATGACCTACCGCCGGCGGATCCGGCTGGAGGTGGCGGTCACCGCCGAGGACCCGCACGTCCCCTCGGTTACCTCCGTCTACCCGACCGCGGACTGGCACGAGCGCGAGACCTGGGACATGTTCGGCGTCGTCTTCGACGGCCACCCGGCGCTGACCCGGATCCTCATGCCCGACGACTGGGAGGGCCACCCCCAGCGCAAGGACTACCCCCTGGGTGGCGTGCCGGTGGAGTACCACGGCGCGCAGATCCCGCCCCCCGACGAGCGGCGGAGCTACCGATGACCACCACCAGCGACCCGTACGCCGGCTCGCGGCAGACGACCGAGGGCCGGGTCTACACGGTCACCGGCGGCGACTGGGACCAGACCTTCGGCGCCGACACCCAGGGCGACGAGCGGCTCGTGGTCAACATGGGCCCGCAGCACCCCTCCACGCACGGGGTGCTCCGCCTGGTGCTCGACCTCGAGGGCGAGACGGTCACCCAGGCCCGCGTCGTCATCGGCTACCTGCACACCGGCATCGAGAAGACGACGGAGTACCGCACCTGGACCCAGGGCACGACCCTGGTCACGCGGATGGACTACCTGGCCCCGCTGTTCAACGAGACCGGCTACTGCCTGGCCGTGGAGAAGCTGCTCGGCATCGAGGCGCCGCCGCGGGCGCAGACCATCCGGGTGCTGGTCATGGAGCTCAACCGGATCGCCTCGCACCTGGTCGCGCTGGCCACCTTCGGCATGGAGATGGGCGCACTCACCGGCATGACCAACGGCTTCCGGGAGCGGGAGCTGGTCCTGGACGTGCTCGAGGAGATCACCGGGCTGCGGATGAACCACGCCTACGTCCGCCCCGGCGGGCTGGCGCAGGACCTCCCCGAGGGCGCCGTCGAGTCCGTGCGGGAGCTGCTCGCCGTCCTCCCCGAGCGGGTCGCCGGCACCCATCGGCTGCTCACCGGCCAGCCGATCTGGCAGCGCCGGCTCAAGGACGTCGGCTTCCTCGACCTCACCGGCTGCGTGGCCCTCGGCGTCACCGGCCCGGTCCTCCGCGCGGCCGGGCTGCCCTGGGACATGCGCAAGGTCGAGCCGTACCTGGGCTACGAGACCTACGACTTCGAGGTGCCGACGGCGGA
>NZ_JAAKGN010000304.1:0-1932 GCF_011039295.1 Modestobacter sp. KNN46-3
GCACGGCTGGGCCGAGCAGTCGTGGTTCGGCGTTCTCCGCGGGCACCAGCACCGACAGCGCGGCGACCACGGTGCCCTGCGCGTCGTGCACCGGTGCGGCCACCGACACGATCGGCCCGGGAGCGCCCCGCCGGAAGGTGGCCAGCCCGTCCCGCCGGATCTCGGCCAGCGTCCGCCGCAGCGCCGCTGAGGAGACCGGGACCTGCTCCGGCTGGTGCATCAGCGGCTGGGCGAGCACCTCCTCCTGGAACGACGACTCGGCGAACGCGAGCAGCACCAGGCCCACGCCGGTGGAGTGCAGCGGCATCCGCCCGCCCGGCCGGTACAGGGCGGCGACGGCCCCGTGCGAGGAGAGCCGCTCCACCATCAGCGCCTCCTCGCCCTCCCGGACGGCGAGCAGCACGTGCTGCCGGGTCACCTCCTCCAGGTCGCCCATGAACGGCAGCGCCACCTGCCGCAGCTCGTGGCTGCGCGGGGTCAGGGAGGCCACCTCCCACAGCCGGAGACCGATCGAGAAGCGGCCGTCGGCGCCGCGCTCCAGCGCCCCCCACTCCAGCAACCGGCCGGCCAGTCGCAGCGCCGAGCTGGCCGGGATGCCCGTGCGCCGACTGAGCTCGCTGAGGCTCAGGTACGGCCGGCTGCTGTCGAAGGCGCCGAGTAGGGCGAGGGCCCGGTCGACGACGGGATCGCCCTGCGGAGGGCGCCGGCCGCGGACCCGCGTGGTGGGGGAGTCGTCGTCCGTCACGCAAGAGCCTCCGGGTCCTTCTCGGTGAGGCGCAGGCCACAGTTGTCTTCCATTGGTCGGCATTGTGCCTGACGTCACGGCGAGGCCCGCCGCATCGTTGCCGCCAAGCCGGTTCCCCGGCGCGGCCGATCCCGGCCGACATGACCCCTCCGTAACGAAGCGAAGGAGCCAGACCGGAATGAACCGATCCAGGACCCGCCACCCCTCGGCGCTGCGCCGTCCCACCCTGATGCGGGCCGGCGTCGCCGTCCTGGCCACCGGTGCGCTCACCTCGCTCGCCGCGTGCGGCGGTGGTGGCGAGGGTGGCGGCGGCACGAGCAGCCAGAGCCCCAGCGACACGCTGACCTTCGCCTACGACGCCGACGCCGCGCCGACCGGCTACGACCCGCTGGAGTACTCGCAGGGCCAGTTCACGTTCTTCAGCGCCCTCTACGACTCGCTGTTCGTGACCCAGCCGGACGGCACCGTGGCACCCAGCCTGGTCACCGAGTTCAGCAACAACGAGGACGACACGCAGACGACGCTGACCCTGCGCGACGGCGTCACCTTCGCCGACGGCTCGGAGCTGACCGCGGAGGTCGTCAAGGCCAACCTGGACCGGCGCAACGACGCCGACCTGGAGGCCTACGGCGCGCTCGCCACCGGCGGTGCCAGCGAGATCGTCGACGTCGCGGCGCCCGACCCGCAGACCGTCGTGATCACCTGGGCCCAGCCGCAGGCCAGCCCGGAGAACAACCTCACCGACACCGCAGGGGTCGTCGTCGGGCCCGACGGGCTCGCCGACCCCGCGACCCTGGAGACCACCCCGGACGGGTCCGGCGCCTACACCCTCAACGCGGGGCAGACCACGCGGGCGAGCACGTACGCGCTGGACAAGAAGGACGAGGCCTGGAACGCCGACGAGTGGGCCTACGACACCGTCGTGTTCAACGTGATCACCGACCCCCAGGCGCTGGCCAACGCGGTCATCTCCGGGCAGGCCGACATCGCCACCATCCTCAAGCCGACCACCATCGACATGGTCGAGCAGCGGTCGAGCCTGGCCAAGGTCGGCGGCACGATCGTCGGTTTCCCGGTCATCGACAAGACCGGTGCGACCAACCCCGCCTTCGCCGACGAGCGGGTCCGGCAGGCGATCAGCCACGCCATCGACCGCGAGGCGATCGTCGAGCAGCTGCACCCCGGCG
>NZ_JAAKGN010000305.1:0-1890 GCF_011039295.1 Modestobacter sp. KNN46-3
GCTGGCCACCGACCACCGGTCGGAGAGCGCCACCGCGACCCTGCGTCGGGGCCTGCGGATGATGCCGGAGTTCCGCCAGGGCCTGCCCGCCACCTTCACCCTGGCCCTGATCGCCACAGCCGGCCGGAGCTGCGGCGCCACGAGGCGTGCAGCCGGGCGTAAGGCCCGTCGGCGTCCACGAGCTGGGCGTGCGTGCCGCGCTGGACCACCCGGCCGGCGTCCACGACCAGCACCTCGTCGGCCCGCTCCGCGGTGGACAGCCGGTGCGCGATGGTGAGCGTGGTGCGCCCGCTCGTCAGCGCGTCCAGCGCCCGGGTCAGCCGCATCTCGGTGGCCGGGTCGACCGCACTGGTCGCCTCGTCCAGCACCAGCAGGTCGGGGTCGGCCACGTAGGCGCGGGCCACCGCGACCAGCTGCCGCTCCCCCGCCGACAGCGACTCCCCGCGCTGGCCCACCGGGGTGGCGACGCCGTCGGGCAGCCCGTCCAGCCAGTCCCGCAGGCCGAGCTCGTCGAAGGCGGCGACGATCTCCGCGTCGGTCAGGTCCGGTCGGCCGTAGCGCACGTTGTCGGCCACCGAGGCGTCGAAGAGGAACCCGTCCTGGGGCACCATCACGACCCGTTCGCGCAGCGAGGCGAAGGCCACCTCGTCCAGCGGCACGCCACCGACCAGCACCCGGCCCCCGGTGGGGTCCATCAGCCGGGTGACGAGCTTGGCGAACGTCGTCTTGCCCGACCCGGTCTCCCCGACGATCGCGACGCGGGTCCGGGCGGCGATGGTCAGGTCCACGCCGTCCAGGGCCTTCGCGGTCCCCGCGCCGTACGCGAAGGAGACGGCGTCGAAGCGCACGTCCAGCGGCCCGTCGGGCAGCGGCCGGCCATCGGCGGGGTCCTGGACGTCGGGCTCGGTGTCCAGCACGTCGAGCACCCGGCGGAACCCGGCGACGGCGTTCTGCGCCTCGTTCAGCACCTCGCTGGCGGTCTGCACCGGCGCGACGAACAGCGTGACCAGGAAGAGGAAGGCCACCAGGGTGCCGGCGCTGATGTCCCCGGCGATGCCGAGCAGCACGCCGACCACGACGACCGCGGCGTTGGCGACGGCGGCGATGAACTCCCCGCTGACGTAGACGCCGGCGGTCACCTTCTGCGCGTGCACCGAGGCGCGGTAGTGCCGGTCGATGGCGCCGTCGAGCCGGGCCGCCGTCCGGGCGCGGACGCCGTAGGCCCGCACCGTCGGCGCACCGATGACGGACTCCCCCACGGCGGCCAGCACGTCACCGACCCGCTCCCGCACGACGCCGTAGACCTCGGCGAGGCGGCGGGCGAAGAACTTGATCGCCACGGCCAGCGGGATGAAGCAGACCAGCACCAGCAGGGTCAGCTGCCAGGAGTAGACCGCCATGACGACGGTGGCCACCACGAGCTGGCCGAGGCTGACCAGCCCGAGCACCCCGCCCCACTGCATGAACACCGACAGCTGGTCGACGTCGCTGGTCACCCGGGACACCAGCGAGCCCCGCCGCTGGCCCTGCTGGTGCAGCACCGACAGGTCGTGCACGTGCCGGAAGGCCCGGACCCGGAGACCGGCCAGCGCCGTCTCGGTGGTGCGGAACAGCCGGACGTTCATCCGGTAGACCGCGAAGCTGGTGACCAGCACGACGACCGCGCAGATGGCGACCAGGTCGCGGACCAGGTCGATGTCCGGGCCGCCGGGTGCGCCGAGCCCCCGGTCCAGCGTCTGCTGCACCGCGATCGGGACGACCACCCGGCCGGCGGTGGCGATCAGGGCCAGGGTGAAGGTGGCGGGCAGGCCCTGGCGGAACTCCGGCATCATCCGCAGGCCCCGACGCAGGGTCGCGGTGGCGCTCTCCGACCGGTGGTCGGTGGCCAGC
>NZ_JAAKGN010000306.1:0-1880 GCF_011039295.1 Modestobacter sp. KNN46-3
GGGGACGACCTCTCCCAGGGAGGCATGGGCCTGTGGCTGGCCCGCAAGCTCTGGGACCACGTCGACCTGCTCCCCGGGCCCGACGGACTCACCGTCCGGCTGAGCTCACCGCTGCGCTGAGCTGCGGGGTCGCCCGCCAGGTGCCCGGCGCCCGCCCGGGTCGGTCTTTCAGAACTAAGGTGTCCGGTGTGATCGTGGTGACTGCGGCCGGTGGGCCCACGGGGACGGCGGTCGTGCGTGCGCTGCGTGCCCGGGGGGAGCCGGTGCGCGCCGTGGTCTCCAGCAGAGGCCCCCGGCCGGAGCTGACCGACCTCGGCGCCGAGGTGGTCGTCGCAGAGCTGACCTCTCCGATGGCCTGGTCGTCGGTGTTCCAGGGTGCGGACGCGATGTACCTCATCTGGCCGAACTTCGACCCGGACGAGGCGGAGGGCGCGGCGGCGCTGTTCGCCGAGGCCCGCCGGGCCGGGCTGCCCCGGGTGGTCTACCACTCGGTGATGCGCCCGCAGCTGCGGGTCATGCCGCACCACGCCGGCAAGGACCTGGCGGAGGAGGCCCTCGACAGCAGCGGGTTGCCGTCGTGGCGGGTGCTGCAGCCCTGCTCCTACGCCGACAACCTGGACAGCCAGCTCGAGGCGGCGCAGACCAGCGGGGTGCTCCGCAGCTTCTGGGGCCTGCGGACGGCGCAGTCCATGGTCGACCTGCGGGACGTGGCGGAGGCAGCAGCCGTGCTGCTCACCGAGGACGGCCTGGACGGCGGGACCTTCGAGGCGGCCGGTCCGGAGGCGTTGACCGCACCGCGGCTGGCCGAGCTGATCGGTGAGTGGCTCGGTGACGAGGTCGTCGCCGACGACGTCATCCCCGGGGGCGAGGTCCCCACCGGGTATGCGGCCCGCTGCCAGCGCACCATGTTCGACCACTACCGGGCGCACGGCTTCGTCGGCAGCCCGCGGGTGCTCACCGCCCTGCTCGGCCGCCCGCCGCGCACCTTCGCCGAGCACCTCGCCGACCTGCCGCGCCCCGCGGAGCAGGCGTCGTGAGCGACCTGCTGGACGACCCGGCGCGCGCCCACGATGGGAACGGGACAGACGGGAGTGGGACGGCCGGGGACGCGATGGACGTGATCCTGGCGCAGTGGGCGCAGGAGCGGCCGGACCTGGACTGCTCCCCGATGGGCGTCATCGGTCGGGTCAGCCAGCTGCAGCGGGAGGTCTTCCTCGCCCAGCGGGCCACCTTCGCCCGGCACGGGCTCGATGCGCCCTCGTTCGACGTCCTCGCGGCTCTCCGCCGGGCGGGGGAGCCCTACCAGCTGACCCCGACCTCGCTGATGCGGACCGCCCTGGTCACCTCCGGCGCCATCACCCAGCGGCTGGACCGGCTGGAGGAGAAGGGCCTGATCACCCGGGGCCGCAGCGAGGCCGACGGGCGGGCCGTCGTGGTCACCCTGACCGACGCGGGGCGGACGGCGCTGGACACAGCGCTGCCCGACCACCTGGAGACCGAGCGCGGCATGCTGGCGGCCCTCTCGCCCGAGGAGCGCACGCAGCTGGCCGGGTTGCTGCGCCGCTGGCTGATCAGCCTGGGCCGCGTGCCCGGCGGCACGCCCGACCCCAGCTGACCCGACCTCGCCGCCGCCGGGAGCCCACCGGACTGGTCGTCCGGCAGGCCCCGGCCGGGGCACAGGCACTCGGGCCGGCGGTCAGCCCTCGGTGTCCTCGACGCCCTCCTCCACCTCGCTGACGCCCTCCTCGACGCCCTCTTCGACGTCGGTGACGCCCTCCTCCACCTCCTGCTCGACACCGTCGTCGACGACGTCGTCTCCGCAGGCGGCCGTCGTCAGCGACGCGGCGGCGATGGCGAACGCAGCGAACGCGCGGCGGACG
>NZ_JAAKGN010000307.1:0-1846 GCF_011039295.1 Modestobacter sp. KNN46-3
CCTGGGTGGTGGACGACGCCGCCGTGGAGACGCCGGTGATGTTGGTGGCGATCTCCGTCGACCCGCCGGCCGCCTCCTGCACCGACCGGGACATCTCGTTCGTGGTCGCGGTCTGCTCCTCCACCGCGACCGAAGCCTGGACCGTGCCGGCGACCAGTCAGCTCGCCACCTTCTGGCTGGACGGCGACCTCTACGGCGTCGAGGTCGAGCACGTCCAGGAGGTGCTGCGCAGCCAGAGCATCACCCGGGTGCCGCTGGCACCGCCGGCCGTCGCCGGGCTGATCAACCTGCGCGGCCAGGTCGTCACCGCGATCGAGCTGCGGGAGCGGCTCGGCCGGCCGGCCCGCCCGGAGGGTGAGCAGCCCGTCGTGATCGTCGTCCGGCTGCACGGCGAGGCGGTCAGCCTGCTGGTCGACAGCATCGCCGACGTCGTGGACGTCGACGTCCGCGACTTCGAGGCCCCGCCGGACACGCTCGACGGTGCGGCCCGCGAGCTGATCCGGGGTGCCTACAAGCTCTCCGGCCAGCTTCTCCTCGCCCTCGACGTGAACCGCGCCGTCGGCACCTGATCCCCTCCCTCGCTGCTCCCCTCCGCTCCGCAGGTCCGCGAGGGGAGCAGCGGGGACCGATCGCCCTGAACCAACAGCCCCCACCCGATCCGCTCCCCCTACCTGGAGACAGTCCATGAGCACCACAGCTCTTCCCCCTCGGCGGCTCGGGTGGTTCGCCGACCGACCGATCGGCGTCAAGATCGGGGCGGTCGTCGCCCTGCTCGCCCTCGTCGTCCTCGGCACGAACGCGCTGGCGATCGGCCGGATCAACGACATGCGCGATGGCCAGCTGGCCATCTACACCGAGAACCTCAAGCCGCTGAACTCCCTGTCGGCGGTGCAGCGGGCCACCGCGGCGCACCGCGCCCGCGTCCTGGAGTTCTCCTTCTCCGATGTGGCCCGGCAGCAGGAGCTGATCGGTCAGATGGAGGAGAAGCAGGCCGACGTGGAGGCCGCCCTGGCCGAGTACCAGCCCTACATCGTCGACCAGGCCGCGATGGACAAGTACCTGGACGCTCGGGCGTCGCTGCTCCAGCTGCTGACCACCACCGCCTTCCCGACGGGCGCCACGGGCAACATCGTCGGCTACGCCCAGCTGGTGCGCGAGACGATGCAGCCGCTCTTCGACGACATCGCCGACGGGCTGGAGGAGGAGGGCATCGCCCAGTCCGAGCAGGCGGCGGGGCGCAACGCCGCAGCCGCCGACGAGGCGAGCAGCTCCATCACCCTGCTGCTGACCGTCTCGATCGTCTCGATCGTCGTCGCGGCCGGGCTGGCCTTCCTGGTCATCCGCCGGATCCTCGCCACGGTCGGTTCCGTGCAGCGCTCCGTGCAGGCGATGGCCGACGGTGACCTGACCGTGCTGCCCGAGGCGCGCGACCGGGACGAGGTCGGCCAGATGGCCGAGTCGCTCGCCGCCGCGCAGACCAACCTCCGCTCGGTGATGGCCTCCGTCGTCGCCTCGTCCGATGCGGTCGCGGCCGCCTCGGAGGAGCTGTCGGCGTCCTCGGCGCAGATCTCCGCCTCGGCGGAGGAGACCTCGGCGCAGTCCGGGGTGGTGTCGGCTGCTGCGGAGGAGGTCAGCCGGAACGTGGCCACCGTCGCGGCCGGTGCTGAGCAGATGGGTGCCTCGATCCGGGAGATCAGCCAGAACGCGAACGAGGCGGCGCGGGTGGCGGCTCAGGCGGTGGCCGAGGCGGAGACGACGAACGCGACGGTGACGAAGCTGGGTGACTCCTCGCGGGAGATCGGCAACGTGATCAAGGTGATCACCTCGATCGCGGAGCAGACGAACC
>NZ_JAAKGN010000031.1:0-39719 GCF_011039295.1 Modestobacter sp. KNN46-3
CGCCGACCTGTACGAGTGGTGGACGCTCAACAGCGACTTCACCGGCTGAGGTCGGCACCGTGCGAGCTCCCGGACCCGAGCCGCGCTCGGCGGAGGACGTCGACGAGGCCGTCTACGACGTGGTCGAGGCGATCCCGCCGGGGCGGGTGAGCACCTACGGCGCGATCGGGCGCCTGGTCGGGGTGGGACCGCGCCGGGTCGCCCGGGCGCTGTCCGCCGGTGGCGCGGCCGTGCCCTGGCACCGGGTGGTGCGCGCCGACGGGACGGCGGCCGAACCGGTCCGGGTGCGGCAGCTGGAGCTGCTGGTCGGGGAGGGGGTGCCGCTGCGCGGTGCCCGGGTCGACCTGGCCGCCGTGGGCTGGCCGGACGAGGTCTGAGCCGGACGGCCTGAGCCGGACTGTCGTACCCCCGTGGTCTCATCTGGGTGTGCGGGGGGAGGCGGGCAGTCAAGCGGTGGTCACGACCGAGTCGTCGGCGGGTGTCGCGGGGCCGGTGTACCGGCTGGTGCAGCCGGAGCCGGAGCCGGTGGTCCGCCCGCAGCTCGACCCGACCCAGCAGGCGGTGGTCGACCACCGGGGTGGTCCGCTGCTGGTCCTGGCCGGCCCCGGCACCGGGAAGACCACCACGATCGTCGAGGCGGTCGCCGCGCGGATCGACGCCGGCGCCGACCCCGAGCGGCTGCTCGTGCTCACCTTCAGCCGCAAGGCCGCGGCCGAGCTGCGCACCCGGATCACCGCCCGGGTCGGACGCACCATCCGGGAGCCGGTGGCCCGCACCTTCCACTCCTACGCCTTCGGGGTGCTGCGCCGGGCGGCGGTCCTGCGCGGTGAGCCCGCCCCGCGGCTGCTGACCTCTGCGGAGCAGGACGCCGTGCTGGCCGAGCTGCTGCGCGGCGACGCCGACGAGGAGGGCGCCGTCCGCTGGCCCGCCGAGCTGGCCGCCGCGCTGGGCACCGACGGCTTCCGGGACGAGCTGCGCGAGCTGCTGCTGCGGGCCACCGAACGGGGCATCGACAGCCGGCGGCTGTCCGCCTGGGGGCGTGAGCGCGGGCTGCCGCACTGGGAGGCCGCCGCGGACTTCCTCCGGCAGTACCAGGACGTCTCGTACTTCGCCACGGTCGCCCGTGGCGGCGCCTCCGGCTACGACCCGGCCGAGCTGGTCCGCACCGCCATCGACGAGCTGCGCGACGACCCGGAGCTGCTGCGCACCGAGCGGGAGCGGGCGGGCTGGCTGTTCGTCGACGAGTACCAGGACACCGACCCGGCGCAGGTCGAGCTGGTCGAGCTGCTCGCCGGGGGCGGGGGTGACCTGGTCGTCGTCGGCGACCCGGACCAGGCGATCTACGCGTTCCGTGGCGCCGAGCCGCGCGGGATCATCGACTTCCCGAGCCGCTTCCGGCACCGCGACGGCCGGCCGGCCGACCGGCTCTCCCTGGGCGTCTGCCGCCGTTCGGGCGCCGAGCTGCTCGCCGTCAGCCGGCGGGTCGCCGAGGGGCTGCCGGGGCCGTGGGAGCACCGCCGGCTGCAGGCGGGGGAGCGCACCGCTCCCGGCACCGCCGAGGTGCACGTCTTCGACTCCCCGTCCACGGAGGCCGCCTTCCTCGCCGACACGATGCGCCGCGCGCACCTGCTGGACGGCGTGCCGTGGTCGCAGATGGCGGTCGTGGTCCGGTCGGCCACCGCCGGCCTCGGCCCGGTCCGCCGGGCGCTGGGCCAGGCCGGGGTGCCGGTCGCCGTCTCCGCCGACGACGTCGCGCTCGCCGGTCAGCCCGCCGTCCAACCGCTGCTGGCCGCGCTCACCGCGCTGCTGCCGGCCGCGGCCGACACGGCTGCGGACGCCGAGCCGCCGGCGGAGACCGGGCTGGACGAGCCCGGCGCCGAGGCCCTGCTCGCCTCCCCGCTGGGTGGGGCGACGGTGCTGGACCTGCGGCGGCTGCGCCGGGCGGTCCGCCGCGAGCTGGCCACCCGGGGTGAGGACCCGGCGGTCCGGGGGGCGCCGCTGGCGGCGGTGCTGGCCGACGCCACGCTGCTCGACGCACTGCCCGAGCACCTGGCCCGGCCGGCGCTGCGGGTGGCCCGGGTGCTGTCGGCCGGCCGGCTCTCGCTGGCGGCCGACGGGAGCGCCGAGGACGTCCTGTGGGCGATGTGGCAGGCCAGCGGGCTGGCCAACAGGTGGGCCCGGGCCAGCGCCGCCGGGGGCCCCTCGGGTGCGGTGGCCGACCGCGACCTGGACGCCGTCGTCTCGCTGTTCGACGCCGCCGCCGGCTTCGTCGACCGCCTCCCGCACGCCACCGTGGCCGCGTTCGTGCAGCACCTGGGCGCCCAGCAGCTGCCCGGTGACAGCGGTGCCGCGCGGGCACCGATGGGGGAGACGGTGCGGCTGCTCACCGCCCATGCGGCCAAGGGCCTGGAGTGGGACCTGGTCTGCGTCGCCGGGGTGCAGGAGGGGATCTGGCCCGACCTGCGCAGCCGGGTCAGCCTGCTCGGCGCCGAGGACCTGGTCGACGCCGCCGGTGGCACCGACCCGGCCACCCTGGACCGGCGCACCCAGGCGATGGCCGAGGAGCGGCGGTTGTTCTACGTGGCCTGCACCCGAGCGCGGCGCCGGCTGCTGGTCACCGCCGTCGACGGCGCGCTGGACGGCGGTGACGCCGGGGCGACCGCCTCACGGTTCCTGGACCTCGTGGCGCCGGCCCCGGCCGAGGGGGACGGCGCGCGCCCGCACACCCCGCTGCCCCGGCAGCTGACCCTGCCCGCGCTCGTCGCCGAGCTGCGCCGGCACCTCACCGACCCGCACACGCCGCCGGCCCGCCGGAGCAGCGCTGCTGCCGTGCTGCGCCGGCTGGCCGCGGAGCGGGTGCCCGGGGCAGACCCGGCCGGCTGGTGGGGGCTGGCACCGCTGTCGGACGACGCACCGCTGGTCGACCCGGCCGAGGTGGTGCCGGTGCGGCCCTCGGCGATCGACACCTTCCAGCGGTGCCCGCTGCGCTGGGTGCTCGGCGCGGTCGGTGCGGAGGCGGCCCCGGAGGCCACCCGCACGGTGGGGTCCGCGGTGCACGACGTGGCCCAGCAGGTGGCCGAGGGGCTGCCGCCCGCCGACGCCCCCGCCGTGCTGGACACCGAGCTCGACGGGCTGGACCTGGGTCCGGGCTGGTTCGACCAGCGCCAGCGGGAGCGGGCCCAGGAGATGCTGACCAAGTTCCTGGCCTGGCACACCCGCGCCGACCGGGAGCTGATCGCCGCGGAGGAGGACTTCGACGTCACGGTCGGCCGGGCCCGGCTGCGCGGGCAGGTCGACCGGCTGGAACGCGACGCCGAGGGGCGGCTGGTCGTCGTGGACCTGAAGACCGGCAAGACCGCGCCCCGGGCCGTGGAGGAGCACGGGCAGCTGGCGGCCTACCAGCTCGCCGTCACCGAGGGCGCCTTCGCCGAGCACGGCACCGCCACCGGCGGTGCGGCGCTGCTGCAGGTGGGCGGCGCGCAGAAGGCGGCCAAGGAGCACGTGCAGCCGCCGCTGCCCGTCGACGTCGACCCGCGGCAGAGCTGGGCGGGCGAGCTGATCGCCGAGGTCGGCGCTGGGATGGGAGCGGGGGAGTTCGTGGCGCGCACCGACACCGACTGCGAGCGGTGTGCCTTCCGCCGCAGCTGCCCGATGCAGGAGTCCGGCCGGCAGGTGACCCGATGACGCCTTCTGCCGGCTCTTCCCGGCCCCGTCCCGGGTTCCCTCGCGAGCTCGCGAGCGGAGGGGAGGACGGGGTCCTTCAACAGCTCAGCTTCGACCTCCCGGGCATGGTGCCGGTCGCCGCGCCGGAGCCGCCGCGGCTGCTGACCCCCGCCGAGACCGCCGCCCGCAGCGGCGTCGGCCACTCGCCGTCCCCGGAGCAGGCCGGCGTGGTCGCCGCTCCCGTCGACCGGCCGCTGGTGGTGGTCGCCGGCGCCGGTTCGGGGAAGACCGAGACGATGGCGGCCCGGGTCGCCTGGCTGGTCGCCAACCAGCTCGTCGCGCCGGAGGCGGTGCTCGGCCTGACCTTCACCCGCAAGGCGGCCAGCGAGCTCAACGCCCGGGTGCGCAAGCGGCTGGCCGCGCTCGCCGAGCACCCGGACACCGACCCGGCGCTCCGGGAACGGCTCGCCGTGGCGGCACCGACGGTGGCGACCTACCACGGGTACGCGGCCAGCATCGTCGCCGAGCACGGGCTGCGGATCGGCGTCGAGCCCGGGTCCGGCGTGCTCGGGCCGGCCATGTGCTGGGGCCAGGCGGCGACCGCCGTGGCCGCGCACACCGGCGACATGAGCGACGTCGCCCTGGGCCTGGTCACCACCACCGAGGACGTGCTCCAGCTCGCCGCCGAGCTGGGGGAGCACGACATCACCCCGGACGCCCTGCGGGCCTGGACGGCGCGGTTCGAGTCCCAGCTGCGCGGCTACGCAGACGCCGGGCGGAAGAAGGGGCCCTACGCGGAGGTGCTCAAGCTGGTGGCCCGGCAGCGGGCCCGGGTCGCCCTGCTGCCGATGGTCGAGGCGTTCCAGGCGCGCAAGCGTGCGGCCGGGGCCATCGACTACGCCGACCAGGTGTCCCTGGCCGCCCGGGTCGCCGTCAGCTCCGCCGAGGTGGGCCGGCGGGAGCGCGCCCGGTGGCGGGTCGTGCTGCTGGACGAGTACCAGGACACCAGCGTCGGTCAGCTGCGGATGCTGGAGGCGCTCTTCGGCGGCCCGGGCGGCCACCCGGTGCTGGCCGTGGGTGACCCGCGGCAGTCCATCTACGGCTGGCGGGGCGCCTCGGCCGGGACGATCGAGCGGTTCGCCCGCACCTTCCCCGGCACCCCCGAGCGCCCGGCCGAGCGGCTCACCCTGTCCACCAGCTGGCGCAATGACCAGGCGGTGCTGGCCGTGGCCAACACGGTGGCCGCCGCGCTGCCCGAGCCCGAGCAGCCGCTGCCGGACCTCCAGCCCTCCCCGGTCGCCGGTCCGGGTGCGGTGCACTGCGGGCTGTACGACACGGTCGCCGAGGAGACCGAGGCGCTCGCCGACCGGCTCGAGCAGTGCTGGAAGGGCTCCGAGGACGCCGCGCCGGGGGCTCCCGCGGCGCGGCCGACGGTCGCCGTGCTCGCCCGGCGCCGGGCCCAGCTGCCCGGCATCGCCGCCGCACTGCGCGCCCGTGGCCTGCCGGTCGAGGTCGTCGGGCTGGGTGGGCTGCTGGACGTGCCCGAGGTCTCCGACGTGGTGGCCACCCTGCGGGTGCTGGTCGACCCGAGCGCCGGGGACGCGCTGGGCCGGCTGCTCACCGGCGCCCGCTGGCGGATCGGGCCGCGTGACCTGGCGGCGCTGGAGGCGCGGTCCCGGGCGCTGGTCCGGGAGCGCCGCACGCCGTCCCCCGAGCCGGTCGAGGAGGGCACCCCGCCGGCGGCCGGCGCCCCGGCGAGCCCGGTCCTGCCGCGGGAGCGCGGGAGCATCGTCGAGGCGCTCGACGACCTCGGCCGCCCCGACGCGTACTCGCCCGAGGGGCACCGGCGGCTCCGGCGGCTGGCCAACGAGCTGTCCGGGCTGCGCTCCCGGCTGGGTGAGTCGCTGCCCGACCTGGTCGACGAGGTGGTCCGCAGCCTCGGCCTGGAGACCGAGCTGGCCAGCCACCCGGACGTGACCCCCGGCGGCGCCCGCACGCACCTGGACGCACTGCACGAGGTCGCCGCCGAGTTCTCCGAGTTGGCCGAGCTGCCGTCGCTGCCGGCCTTCCTCGGCTACCTCGCCGACGCCGAGGTGCGGGAGCGGGGCCTGGAGCCGGGTGAGGTGGCCGTCAACCCGGAGGCGGTCCAGCTGCTGACCGGGCACTCGGCGAAGGGCCTGGAGTGGGACGTCGTCGCGGTGCCCGGGATGACCGTGGGGCAGTTCCCCGCCAAGGGCGACGCTTCCGACTCCTGGATCCGCGACCCCGGCGCGGTCCCGGTCGACCTGCGGGTCACCGACCGCGCCGAGCTGCCGCGGCTGCACCTGCCGGTCCCCGGTTCCGGTGACCAGGCCGCGGTCCGCGACGCCCTGGCCGACTACGTCGAGGAGTGGAAGGACTTCGGGCTGGCCGAGGAGATTCGGCTCGGCTACGTGGCGGTGACCCGGGCCAAGCACCTGCTGCTGTGCTCGGGCAGTTGGTGGCGCGACGGCAAGACCGTCTGCGGGCCGTCGTCCCTGCTGCTGGCGGTCAAGGGCGCCTGCGAGGACGGCGCCGGTGTCGTCGACGCGTGGGCCGAGCCCCCGGCGGACGACGCGGAGAACCCCGCCCTGGCCGAGTGGCCGGTGGGCGTCTGGCCGGCCGACCCGCTGTCGACCGGCCGCCGCCGGTCGCTCACCGCCGCCGCCGACCTGGTCGCCGGCACCGAGCCGCACCCGCTGACGACGGAGGCGCTCGGCGCGACCGACGACCCGCTGGTCGCCGAGTGGCTGCGGGACGCCGACCTGCTGCTGCGCGAGCGGGCCGAGCACTCCCGCGGCACCGTCGACGTCCCGCTGCCCGCCCACCTGTCGGTCTCCGCGCTGGTCGCGCTGCGCCGCGACCCCGGTGAGCTGGCCCGCCGGCTGCGTCGGCCGATGCCGGCCGCGCCGGCACCGCTGGCCCGGCGGGGCACCGCCTTCCACGCCTGGCTGGAGGAGCGCTTCGGTGCTGCCCGGCTGATCGACCTGGACGAGCTGCCCGGCAGCGGCGACGCCGGCGCGGCCCCCGACGCCGCGCTCACCGCGTTGCAGGAGGCCTTCCTGGCCGGGGAGTGGGCAGACCGCCAGCCGGTGGACGTCGAGGCGCCGTTCGAGACACCGCTGGGGCCGCTCACCCTGCGCGGCCGGATCGACGCCGTCTACGCCACGCCCGACGGTGGCTTCGAGGTCATCGACTGGAAGACCGGCCCCGTGCCGGGGGCCGCCGAACTCGCTGCCGCCGGCGTCCAGCTGGCCGCCTACCGGCTCGGCTGGTCCCGGCTGACCGGCGTGCCGGTGGAGCGGGTCAGCGCCGGCTTCCACCACGTCGCCGCCGGGGTCACGCTGCGCCCGGTCGACCTGCTCGACGAGGACGGCCTGCTCGCCCTCGTCACCGGGCGCCCGGCCGGCTGAGGGTGCGCGCGGCTCGGTGCCTCACGCGGCCGGCCTCGCCCTCCGGGCCGGGAGCGTCCCGCTCGTCGCGGACGGTCGACGGAGCCAGCGGTGCGCCGGACAGGTGCGCGGCCTCAGCGATCTTGTAGCCCGCGATGGGCACGGTGAACAGCTGCAGGGCGATGGCGACCAGGAGGGTCACCACCGCCGACACCCCCGGCGCGAGCACGACCACGCCGAAGAGCACGCAGACCAGCCCGAGGCTCGCCGCCTTGGTGGCTGCGTTGGCCCGGTTGTAGACGTCCGGCAGACGCACCAGGCCGACCCCCGCTGCGCCGATCAGCAGGACGCCGATGATCGCCAGGCCCTGGCCCAGCACGCTCTGCAGGGTCATCGGGACCGCTCCGCGACCAGCCGCGCGAACGCCACCGTGGAGAGGAAGCCGACCAGCGTCGCGACGAGGACCAGGTCCAGCAGCGCCGGTGTGCGCAGCCGCACGGCCAGCACGGCGATGCCGGCGACGACGACGACGAAGCCGTAGTCGACGGCCAGCGCCCGGTCGGCGTCGGTGGGTCCGGCCCACAGCCGCCAGGTGGCGACCAGCAGGCACAGGGCCAGCACGACGAGTGCTCCGTCCAGCACGAACACCGCTCAGCTCCGGCGGTCGTCGTCGGGGGCCCGGTCCTCGGGCTGCTCGGTCACCGGCCGCCAGGCAGTCAGCATCTGGTCCTCCAGGTCGCTCAGTTCGGCGCGGAACGCGTCCGGGTCCCCGGCGTGCATCCCGTGCACGGTCAGCAGCCGCCGTTCCCGGTCCAGTTCGATCGGCAGCGTGCCGGGGGTCAGGGCGATCAGGCTCATGAACGACGCCACCTCGAACGGTGTCCGGCTGCGCACCGGGATCACCACCACGGCCGGCGCCACCTGGAGCCCGGGGGTCAGGACCTCCCGGGCGACCGCGAGGTTCGCGCGCAGGAACCGGAGGAGGAACTGCACGGCGAAGGCGGTGACCCGCCAGGCACGCAGGGCACCGCGCTGCGGCAGCGAGGCCGGCCCGGCCCCGGGGTGGGCGCTCATCGCCCGGTCACCGCCGCCACCCAGGCAGCGGGGTCGGCCAGGTCGGCGCCGGCCACGGTGCTGAGCGAGAGCAGCGGCTCGGCCCAGAGCCCGAGCACGACGGCGGCCGCGGCCAGGAACAGCGGCGGGGCCAGCACCAGCGGCCGCACCCGGCTCCCGAGGGCGCTGGCCACCGGAGAGGCACCGCCGTCCGCGGCCGAGGCCTCGCCGGGCTCCGCGTCCCCGTCCCCGCCGGGCTGCTCGGCGGGCGGCTCCCAGAAGACGCCGTTCCACAGCTTCACCATGGACAGCAGGGTCAGCAGGCTCACCCCGACGAGGAGGGCCACGGCCAGGTACTGCCCCGCCGCGGCGGCCGCCGAGGCCAGCCCGAGCTTGGCGACGAACCCCGACAGCGGTGGGATGCCCGCCAGCGTGAGCGCGGAGACCGCGAAGACGCCGGCCAGCAGCGGTTCCCGCCGGGCCAGGCCGCCGAGCCGGTCGAGGTCGCCGGTGCCGTAGCGGTGCTCCACCACCCCGGCGCACATCAGCAGGGCCGTCTTGACCAGCACGTACTGGACCAGGAAGAACACCGTGGCGCTCAGCCCGGCGGCCGTGGACAGGGCCAGCCCGACGAAGACGTAGCCGATCTGGCTCACCATGTGGAAGGTGAGCACCGGCCGCATCGCATGCTCGCCGACCGCGCCCAGCACGCCGACCACCATGGTCAGCAGGGCGACGGCCATGATCACCCAGAGGTACCGCGGTGTGCCCCCGTAGACGACCGAGTACAGCCGGATGACCGCGTAGACGCCGACCTTGGTGAGCAACCCCGAGAAGAGCGCGGCGACCGCGGGGCCGGTCCGTGAGTAGGTCTGCGGCAGCCAGCCGTGCAGCGGGACGACCGCCGACTTCACGCCCAGCGCGAGCAGCACGACCGCCCCGGCGAACCCGACGGCCGGCGACGACTCCGCGGCGTCGGCCAGCTCACCGAGGTTCACGGTGCCCGCGACGCCGTAGAGGAGACCGACCCCGGCGAGCAGGACGGTGGAGGCCATCAGGCTGATGCTCACGTACAGCCGGGCGGCGGCCAGCCGCTCGGCCCCGCCGCCCGCCGCGAACAGCAGGTAGCTCGGCACGAGCATGACCTCGATGAAGACGAACAGGTTGAACAGGTCCGCGGTGAGCGCTGCGCCGGAGACCCCGGCCAGCAGGACCAGCACGATCGGGACGAACGCCGGGTCCTCGTCCTCACCGAGGGCCGCGGCGAAGGGCAGCGAGACGAGCACCAGCAGTGAGGTGACCGCCAGCATCACCGCGCTGAAGGTGTCCGCGGCGAAGACGATCGCGATGCCCGGCTGCCAGCCACCCAGCTGGAGCACGGGCACCGCACCGTCCGACGTCGCGACCAGCAGGGACCCGGCGAAGACCAGCACCCCGCCGGCGGCGGCCGGCCCGGCCACCCGGTCCAGCCGGGTGGTGTGCGGCCACAGGTGGTGCACGAGGGCCAGCAGGCCGGCCACCAGCAGCGGCCCGGCGACGGGTAGGACGAGGAGGCCGCCGGTCACGACGGCCCACCCTCGGTGCGCTGGTCGGCGGCCTCGCCGCCCCGGTCCGCGTCCTCCCCGGGGAACGGGTCCCCGGTCGTCGCACCCGGGTCGCCCGCCCGGGCCAGGGCGAGCATGTACACGGTGATCCCGAAGGTGATGACCACCGCGGTCAGCACGAAGGCCTGGGGCAGTGGGTCGGCGGCTCGGTCGGCGTCGGCCTCCCCGAGCAGGGGGACCCCGCGTCGCTGCATGCCGCCGGCGGAGACCAGCAGGACGTTCACCGCATGCCCGAGCAGCACGAAGCCCAGGACGACGCGGAGCAGCCCCCGGCGCAGCAGCAGGAAGACCCCGGCGGCCACCAGGAGGCCCACCAGGAGCGCGGCGGTCACGGCGCCCGCTCCGGGACCCGACCGGCGACCAGGGGACCGACGGCCGCGGAGCTGGTGCTCGGCGGGTCCGGTTCGTCGTCGTCGGCGAGGGCCGGGTGCTCCAGCCGCGTGACGGCGGCCGCGAGGAGGCCCAGCACCAGCAGGTAGACGCCGAGGTCGAACAGGAACGTGGAGCCGATCCCGAGAGCGTGCAGCAGCGGGAGCTCGACCGGGGTCAGGAACGCCTCGCCCTGCACGGTGGGCAGTGCCCCGATGGCCACGGTGAGCACCAGGCCGGCGCCGGCGAGCCGGTCCGGCCGGGTCAGCCGGCCCAGCAGGGTGTCCGGCCCGGAGGTCAGCTGGCTCAGTGCGATCGCGGCCCCGGCGACCAGGGCGGCGATGAAGCCACCGCCGGGCTCGTCGTGCCCCCGCCAGAGCAGGAAGGCCGAGAGCGCGAACATGCCCGGCACCAGCACCCGGCTGCTGACCTCGAGCACGGCGTCCCGCCGGTGGCCGGCCGGCGTCCCCGGCGCGGGGGCGCGGCGCCGCTCGGAGCGGCCGAGGACCAGGGCCGTGCCCAGCGCGGTCGTGCCCAGCACCACGGCCTCGCCGAGGGTGTCCAGGCCCCGGTAGTCGACCAGGATCGTGTTGACGACGTTGGTGCCGCCGGTCTGTTCCTCCGTGGAGGTCAGGAAGTGCTCCCCGACCGAGGAGAGCTCCCGCCGACCGGTGAACGCGAGGGTGGCCAGCGCCGCGGCCACGCCGGCGCCCAGCGCCAGCGCCGCGGCCGGGGCGGCCTCGCGCCGCGGGGTGCGCACGAGCCGGCCCGGGACGTCCCGCAGCACC
The DNA here is from genome assembly GCF_011039295.1 of Modestobacter sp. KNN46-3. Lineage (NCBI taxonomy): Bacteria > Bacillati > Actinomycetota > Actinomycetes > Geodermatophilales > Geodermatophilaceae > Modestobacter > Modestobacter sp. KNN46-3. Next base: position 10,888 of record NZ_JAAKGN010000031.1, read on the forward strand.
AGGACCGCCACCACTGCCGTCATCACCTCGACGAGCATCAGGGTGAGCGCGACGTCGGGCGCGCCGGCGAGCAGGAACCACGTCGCCACCAGCAGGCCGGTGACGCCGACCAGGCCCACCGCCGCCATGGTCGAGCCGGTCAGCACCGCGGCGAGCACCACCACGGTCAGCAGCGCTGCGACCACCCAGTCGAGGGGGCGGTCGGTGTCGGCGCGGCCGGGCAGTCCGCCCACGAGGACGGTCCCCACGACCGCCAGCGCGACCAGCGCCACCAACGGGCGGCTGAGGTGGGCGGCAGGGGAGGAGGTGCGTTCCGGCCCGCCCACCACGTGCCCGAGCGCGATCACCCCGTCGTGCGCCCGGTCGAACAGCCGCCCGGCGTCGGGGAGGCGGAGGCGCTGCAGGGACCGGTCGACGGGGGCGCGGAACGCGAACAGGACCAGGCCGAGCACGATCGTCAGCGCGGACATGGCCAGTTCCGGGCTGAGCCCGTGCCAGAAGTACACCTCCGGGGGGTCCCCGGCCGGGGCGACGTCGCGGGCGGCCGAGACGATCATCGGGCTCAGCACGCTGACCGCGGGGCCGAGCAGCAGGCCGAGCCCCGCGGCGACGGCCCCGGGCAGCAGGAAGGCGGCCGGGGGCTCGGAGACCTCGGCGTGCTGTTCGGAGCCACCGAAACCGCCGTGCACGATCCGGGCGGCGTAGGCGAACGTCAGCACCGACGCCGTGACGCCGAGGGCCAGGGCCACCGGTCCGGCCCACGGGGCGCCCTCGGCCTCGAGCAGCCCCATGAACAGGTACTCCTTGCTCACGAAGCCGAGCATCGGGATGACCCCGGCCAACGAGAGGGCGGCCAGCACCGTCGTCGCCGCGGTGACCGGCATGGCCCGCCACATGCCGGAGAGCTCCCGGATGTCGCGGGTCCCGGTCTCCTCGTCGACGATCCCGGCGAGCATGAACAGGGTCGCCTTGAACAGCGCGTGGGCGAAGGTGTGCAGGACGGCGGCCGCCAGTGCCTCCGGCGTCCCGACGCCGATGACGGCGACCAGCAGGCCCAGCTGGCTCACCGTCGAGTAGGCGAGGATCCCCTTCAGGTCGTTCTCGCGCAGGGCCAGGAACGCCCCGGTCACCGCCGTCAGCAGGCCGACGCTGATCAGCGCCGTGGACCACGCGGCCTCGTCGGCGAACAGCGGCGAGAAGCGCAGCAGCAGGTAGATGCCCGCCTTGACCATCGTCGCCGAGTGCAGGTAGGCGCTCACCGGCGTCATGGCCACCATCGCGCCGGGCAGCCAGGAGTGGAAGGGCAGCTGGGCGGACTTCGTGCACGCCGCCAGGACGAGGAGACCCCCGATCGGCCAGGCCAGCCCGGAGTCCAGCACCCGGTCGGGCTCGGCGAGGATCGTCGCCAGGTCCGTCGTCCCGGCGGCGACCGTGAGCAGCACCACCGCGGCGAGCAGCGCCAACCCGCCGGCCGCGGTGACCAGCAGGGCCTGCCGGGCCGGACGGGCAGCGGCGGCCCCGGCGGTGGAGATCAGGAAGAAGGAGCAGACCGTGGTCAGCTCCCAGAAGACGTACAGCAGCACCACGTCGGCGGCCAGGACGAGGCCGAGCATGCTGGTCGCGAAGAGGGTCAGCAGCAGGTAGACGGTCCCGTGCGGCTCGTCGTCGCCGAGGTAGCCGGGGCAGTACGCCATGACCAGGGCGCCGACGCCCAGCACGATGAGGCAGAAGACGCCGGCGACCCCGTCCAGCCGCAGCGAGAGCGAGACGCCCAGCGACGGCAGCCACTCCCACGACGCGGTCTCCGTCCGGCCGTCCAGCACCCGCGGGGCGGCCGAGGCGAGCAGCGCCCCGACCGCCAGGTAACCGACGGCCAGCGGGTAGCCGGTGGTGCGGCCCAGACGCCGGGCCAGCAGCGGCGCGGCCGCGGCGAGCGCGAGCATGCCCAGCAGGGCGAGGGCGAGGAGCACCGGTCAGTCGTCACCCGGGCAGGTGCCCGCTGCAGCAGCTGGGCGCGGCGGCACGGTCACGCGGTCGCGACTACCCGAGCCCGTTCCGTGCCAACCCGGCGCCTGCGGTCGGGCCGCTCGCCGCGCCCCGGGCGATCCGGTCCAGCACCGCCCGGGCGAGGTCCTCGGGTGCCTGCTCGGGGACCCAGTGGCTGACCCCGGGCAGCTCCACGAAGCGGTAGTCGCCGGTGACCTGGTCCGCGCACGCCTCCGCGGCGATCCGGCCCACGGCCACGTCGCCGTCGCTCCACACGTACGTCGTCGGCACCTCCACCGGGTCGACCCGGGTCGCCGAGCTCATCGCCCGGTACCAGTTCAGTGCTGCGGTCAGCGCACCCGGCGCGGACAGCTGCCGCACGTAGACGTCGACCGCCTCGGCGGGCACGCCCGGTGCGTCGAGCATCCGCCGCAGTCGTCGGGCGTCGTCGGCGAGCAGCACCTCCTCGGCCTTGCCGGCCTGCCAGAAGAGCTTGATGTAGGCCGACCGCTCCTTCTGTTCCGGATCGGCACGGAAGGCCAGCGTGTAGGCCGTCGGGTGCGGCACCGAGACGGCGGTCAGGGTGCGGACCCGGTCGGGGTGCCAGCCGGCCAGGCCCCAGGCCACGTTGGCGCCCCAGTCGTGCCCGACGACGTCGGCGACCGGCACGTCCAGGGCGGTCATCAGGTCCGCGGTCACCTGGACCAGGTTGGTCAGCGCGTAGGCGTCCACCTCCCCGGGACGGGCGCCGGGGGAGTAGCCCAGCTGGTCGGGTGCGTAGGTGCGCAGCCCCGCCTCGGCGAGCAGCGGGGTCACCGCCGACCAGCTCAGCGACGTCTCCGGGAAGCCGTGCAGCAGCAGCACCGGCGGACCGTCCTCCGGCCCGTCCGTCCGCACGTCGAAGGTCAGGTCGCCCACGTCCACCTGCAGCATCCCCACGGCCATGCAGGCAACCTAGCCCGGCACCCGCCCGGTCGCGTCGGCGCGGCGGGATACCGTCCACGGCGTGAGCAGCTCCGCCGAACGCGACTTCGTCACCGCCCACCTCGACGACCTGCACGCCGACCTGGACGCCTGGTTGCGGATCCCGTCGATCTCGGCCGACCCGGCACACGCCGGCGACGTGGCCGCCAGTGCCGAGTGGCTGGCCGACGCGCTGCGCCGCACCGGCTTCCCGACCGTGGAGGTCTGGCCGACCGAGGGCGCGCCGGCCGTCTTCGCCGAGTGGCCCTCGGCAGACGCCGGGGCGCCGGTCGCCCTGGTCTACGGCCACCACGACGTCCAGCCGGTCGACCCCCCGGAGCTGTGGGAGCACCCGCCCTTCGAGCCCACCCGGGTCGAGGGCCCCGACGGCCCCGAGCTGCACGCCCGCGGTGCCATCGACGACAAGGGCAACGTCGCGTTCCACCTGCTCGGCATGCGCGCCCACCTGGCCGCCACCGGCCGGGAGACCCCCGCCGTCACGGTGAAGCTGCTCATCGAGGGCGAGGAGGAGTCCGGGTCGCCGTACTTCGCCGACCTGCTGCGCGCCCACACCGACCGGCTGGCCTGCGACGTCATCGTGGTCAGTGACACCGGCATGGCCGCCCCCGACGTCCCCAGCGCGGTCACCGCCATGCGCGGGCTCGCCGACGCCGAGATCACCCTCCGTGGACCCTCGGTCGACCTGCACTCGGGCTCCTTCGGTGGCGCGGTGCCCAACCCGCTGCACGCCATGGCCGAGCTGTTGGCCTCGCTGCACGACGAGTCGGGGCGGGTCACCCTGCCAGGCTTCTACGACAAGGTGCGGCCGCTGACCGACCGCGAGCGCGAGCTGATGGGCCGGGTGCCGTTCGACGAGCAGGCGTGGCTGGCCGGCCCGGCCGCCTCCCGCGTGGCCACCGGCGAGGCGGGCTTCACCACCCTGGAGCGGGTCGGCGCGCGCCCGACCGCCGAGGTCAACGGCATGTGGGGTGGGTACACCGGCCCCGGCCACAAGACGATCGTCCCCGCCGAGGCGCACGCCAAGGTGACCTTCCGGCTCGTCGCCGACCAGGTGCCGGCCGACCTCGGGGAGCAGGTGCACGCCTGGGTGCAGGCGAACACCCCCGCCGGCATCGAGGCCGACGTCCACGTGCCGGCCGGAGGGGTCGCCCCGTGCCGCAGCGACATCGACCACCCGGCCATGGACGCGCTGCTGCGCTCGATCGGGCAGGCCTTCGACACCGACGCCGACCAGGTGTTGTTCACCCGCGAGGGCGGCAGCGGCCCGGAGGCCGACCTGGCCGGCATCCTCGGCGCCCCGCTGCTGTTCCTCGGCGCCGGGCTGCCCACCGACCGTATCCACTCGCCGAACGAGCGGGTGCTGCTGCCGATGCTGTACCGCGGCGCCGAGGCCGCCGCCCACCTGTGGCGCGAACTGGCCACCGTCCCGTTCCCGGCGCGCTGAGCGCCGGGGGAGGGCACCGACGATGAGCGGGCCGAGTCCCGGGCTGGCCGGGCAGTCGACCGGTCAGGGCAGCGCGCCCCCGGCCGGCTGGTACCCCGACCCGGACGGCGCCTCGGGGCTGGTCCGCTGGTGGAACGGACTGACCTGGTCCGACGTCACCACCCCGGCCGGCCCGGGGGTCACCGTCGGGCGGCCGTTCGAGGCCCCGCCGGCGCAGGACCCGCCGTCCTCCTGGGACTCCTGGGCGAGCCCCGAACCGGCCCGGCCGCGCCGCAACCCGCTGCTGCTCGGGCTGGGCGGGTTCCTGCTGGTGCTCGTGCTGGTGCTGGCCGGGCTGCTGATCGGGAGCTCCGGGACCGATCCGGAGCCGGACGACGAGGCCCCGGTGGCCGCAGCTGCCCCGGCGCCCGGCCAGGAGTTCCCGCCCGGGACGGTGCGGATCATCGACGAGGCCGCCGGCATCTCCTACCCCTTCCTCGGCGCCGGCTGGTTCGAGTGGGACCGCGGCGTGCAGCTGGAGATGGCTGCGGTCGCCGGCCAGTACTTCGTCACCCAGGACGACCTGCCCGGCGCGAGCGGGGTCTTCATCGCCCAGTGCACCTCGGGGCCGCTCGCCCCCTTCTACGGGTGGGCCGGCCCCGCCACCCTGCAGTCCACGGCCACCGCCGTGGCCGACTCGGTGCGCTCCCGCTACTACCCGGAGCCCAACGAGCGCGAGGTCCGCCGCGACGAGGCGGTGACCGTCGACGGGGCGGCGGCCTGGGTCGTCGAGTTCGACCTCACCTGGGACGCCGAGGGCTACGACGCCAGCGGCGAGCGAGCCGCGCTGCTGCTGGTCGACGTCGGCCGGCCCGCGCCCGCGCTGCTCTACCTGTCCGTCCCGAACACGCACGCCGAGCTGTACGGGGCCATCGACCGGGTGCTCGCCGATGTCGACGTGCTGTGACGGCCGTGGTCCTCCGGGCCGGACTGCGGCCAGGTGGCGTGCGCCGACCGCGCTGAGCCGGCCCCGGGTCGCCTGCCCGGCCGACCCGGGTGGCACTGGCCCGGCCGGGGGAGCTCGGCCGTCCCCGTCTGCGGCGTGTCGTCCGGCGCGGTTAGGGTCGGTGGCGTGACAGCAGCTGGGCCCGACCTGACCCTGCGGCACCCGGTGGAGCGCTTCACGCTCGACAACGGGCTGCGGGTCGTCCTCGCGCCGGACCGGAGTGTCCCCGTCGTCGCCGTCAGCGTCTTCTACGACGTCGGCATGCGATCCGAGCCGCCGGGCCGCACCGGCTTCGCGCACCTCTTCGAGCACATGATGTTCCAGGGCTCGGCGAACGTGCCGAAGATGGAGCACGCCCGCCTCGTCCAGGCCGCCGGCGGCACCTTCAACGGGTCGACCCACCAGGACTACACGAACTACTTCCAGGCCCTGCCCGCCGAGGCGCTGGAGCGGGCGATCTTCCTGGAGGCCGACCGGATGGCGGCCCCGGCGATCACCGAGGAGAACCTCCGCAACCAGATCGACGTGGTCAAGGAGGAGATCCGGGTCAACGTGCTGAACCGGCCCTACGGCGCGTTCCCCTGGCTGCAGCTGCCGGAGATCGCGTTCGAGAGCTTCGCCAACACGCACGACGGCTACGGCTCCTTCGTCGACCTCGAGTCCTCCACCGTCGACGACGCCGCGGACTTCTTCTCCCGCTACTACGCCCCGTCCAACGCGGTGCTCTGCATCGGCGGTGACCTGGACCCGGCCGAGACCGAGGTGCTGGTCCGCCGCTGGTTCGACCCGGTCCCCTCCCGCCCGGCCCCGCCGGCACCGGTCGTCGGCGAGCCCTCGCCCACCACGGTCCGCCGCGGTGTGGTCGAGGACCGCCTGGCGCCTGCGCCGGCCGTGGCGATCGGCTGGCGGGTGCCCGACCCGGTCGGTGACCTGGACACCTACCTGGGCACCGTGCTGCTGGCCGAGCTGCTCAGCGAGGGCGACGCCTCCCGGCTCGAGCGCCGGCTGCTGCACACCGACCGGCTCGCGGTGGCGCAGAGCACCTACCTCGGCCTCTTCGGTGACCCCTTCGACGTCCGGGACGCCACGTTGCTGGTCAGCCAGGTGCACCACCCGGCCGACGTCCCGGTCGACCGGGTGCTCACGGCGGTGCACGAGGAGGTCGACAAGGTCGCCACCGACGGCGTCCCCGCCGACGAGCTGGCCCGGGTGACCGCACGCACCGAGGCGCAGCTGCTCCAGCAGGCCGACTCCGTGCTCGGCCGCACGCTCGGGTTCGCCTCCGCCGAGCTCATCCACGGCCGGGCCGAGCTGGCCGGCGAGCTCGCCGCCCGGCTGGCCGCGGTCACGCCCGACCAGGTGCAGGCGGCGGCCCGCGGGCTCTCGCCGGACACCGCCGCCGTCCTCGAACTGCGCGCGACCGGAGGAGCAGCCCGATGAGTGCCCCCGTGCTGGACCTCTCGCTGGTGCCGCCGCTGGGCGAACCACGGCCCGCCGTGGCGCCCGAGGTGCACCAGACCACGCTGCCGAACGGGCTGCGGCTGGTCGTCGTCCCGCGGCCGGGCGTGCCGCTGGTCGAGCTCCGGCTGCGGGTGCCCTTCGCCGCGTCCGCCCCGCGGTCGGCGGCCACGCACGCGGCCCGCACCGCGCTGCTGGCCAGCGCCGTGCTGCTGGGCACCGCCCGGCACGACCAGCTGGAGATCGCCCAGCTGCTGCAGACGCACGGTGGCGAGCTGTCGGTCTCGGCGGACGCCGACCGGCTGCTGTTCTCCACCACGATCCTCCCCGACGGGCTCGGCGCCGTCCTGGACGTGCTCGCCGAGCTGCTCACCGCGCCGACCTACCCGGCGGGTCCGGTCGACGCCGAGCGAGCCCGGGTGGGGGAGCGCATCCTCATCGCCCGGTCCCAGCCCGGTGTCATCGCCCGGTCGGCGCTGGCCGCCCGCCGGTTCGGCGCGCACCCGTACGCCCAGCAGCTGCCCGCGGCCGAGCTGGTCGCGGCGGTCACCCCGGCGGCGCTGCGCAAGCTGCACCGGGAGCGGGTCCTGCCCGCCGGCAGCACGCTCGTGCTGGTCGGCGACGTCGATCCCGCCGCGGCGGTCGACGCCGTCGGCACCGCCTTGGCCGGCTGGGTCGCCGAGGGCAAGGCGGTCGCGGCCGCGCCGGTGCCCACGCTCGCCCCCGCCCCCCTGGAGCTGGTGCACCGGGCCGGCGCGGTGCAGTCCAACGTGCGGCTGGGCGGACCGGCGCCGGGCCGCACCGACCCGCAGCTGCCCGCGCTCCGGTTGGCCAGCATGGTCTTCGGTGGCTACTTCTCCTCCCGGCTGGTGGAGAACATCCGCGAGCGCCGGGGTTACACCTACAGCCCGCGCAGCTCGGTCGAGCACCTGATGGCCGGCTCGTCGTTCACCGTGGAGGCCGACGTCGCCACCGGCGTCACCGGCCCCGCCCTGCTCGAGACCGTGTACGAACTGGGCCGGATGGCGCTGACGCCGGTCACCGAGGCCGAGCTCGACTCCGCCCGCCGGTACCTGCTGGGCACGCTGGCCCTCGGGACGGCGACGCACGCCGGGCTCGCCAGCACGCTGTCGGCGCTCTTCGGTGCCGGTCTGTCCGCCGACTGGCTCGCCGAGCACCAGCAGGCGCTGGCCGCGGTGACCGTCGAGGAGGTCACCGAGGCCTCCCGGCGGTGGCTGTCGCCGGCCGGGCTGACCGCGGTCGTCGTCGGGGACGCCGAGGAGGTCGCCGACCAGCTGCGCGTGCTCGGCCCGATCGAGGTCACCGCCCCGTCCGTCGAGCCGGTGCCCGAGTCGCTCGCGTGAGCGTCCCACCCGGCGGCAGCACCCCGGCCGACAACCCGCCGCCGCCGGCCCGCGGTGACTGGCCGGAGGACCGGCACGCCGGCGCGGTCACCGAGGTCCCGCTGCTGTCCCGCACTGCCCACGACCGGGGCCACCTGGCCCGGTCGCTGCCCGACCCGGCGCAGGGCCGCCCCGTCCGCGTGCTGCGCGTCGACGAGCGGCGCACGGCGCCGGTGCACGAGGGGCCGGCCGGCCCGGAGCTGGTCTACGAGGAGCAGCTCGCCTGGCCGGAGGACGCCATCTACCTCGGTGAGGCCGACGGCGTCGCGTACGGCGCGCTCCGGACCCCGCGCTCGCTGACCGTGGGCGGCCGGCCGGTCGACTCCTGGGCCGGACTGCGCGAGGTCGGTGGCGCCCTCGGCGACCTGGACGCGGGCCTGCTGGTCCAGGCGGTGGGCATCATCGAGTGGCACGAGCGCAACCGGTTCTCCCCGATCACGGGTGCGGCGACCACGATCGAGCGCGCGGGCTGGGTGCAGCGCGACCCGGACAGCGGCCGCGAGGTGTTCCCGCGCACCGACCCCGCGGTGATCATGCTGGTGCACGACGGGGGAGACCGGTGCGTGCTGGGCCGGCAGGCGGTCTGGCCGGCGGGCCGGTTCTCGATCCTGGCCGGCTTCGTGGAGCCGGGTGAGTCCGCCGAGGCCGCGGTCGCCCGCGAGGTCGCCGAGGAGGTCGGCATCGCCGTCACCGACGTCCGCTACGTCTCCAGCCAGCCGTGGCCGTTCCCGCAGTCGCTGATGCTCGGCTTCGTCGCCCGCGCGACGAGCGAGGAGCTGCGGATCGACCACGACGAGATCGAGGAGGCGCGGTGGTTCAGCCGGGAGGAGCTGCGCTCGGGCACCGGCCCGCAGGCGCTGCCCCCGACGGTCTCGATCGCCCGGCACATCATCGACCGCTGGGTGGCCGGCGAGTTCAGCTGACCGACAAGCGGCCCTGCAGGAAGAGGGCCGGCCGGGCGGCGTGGTCGGCGAGGACCACGGCGTCGGCCAGCGCCATCGGGTCGACCTCGTCGTCGTAGCGGTCGAAGGCCGGCAGCTCCCAGGCCCGGTCGGCGGGCGCCCGCCGCCGTCGGGCGGCTGGGCTGACCCGCAGGTGGACGACGACGTCGAACGCCAGCCCCAGCCCCTGCAACAGCGAGCCCGGCACGAGCAGCACCCCACCGGCGGGGGCGGGTCGGTACTCGGCCCGGGCGGCCCGGTCCCGTTCGAGGTCCCACAGCGCGGGCAGGTGCTCCCCGGTGCCACGGGGGCCGCACCGGTCCAGCACCTCACGGGCCAGGGCGGCGGCGTCCAGCCAGTCGCTGTACCGGGCGTCCGGGTCGGTGCGACCGTGCTCCAGTCGCAGCGAGGCGGGTCGGTAGAAGCCCTCGGCCGGGACCACGACCGCCGGTCGGCTCAGCGTGGGCAGCCGCTCGGCCACGGCGTCGGCCAGCACCTGCGGACCGGTCGTGCCCGGCGCGCCGGGGAGCTCCGGCCCGTCGACGGCGACCCGGAGTGAGGTGGCGCCGGGTTCGGGCGGCAGCCGCGACAGCAGCTCGGCCAGCCGGTCGGCCAGCGCGTCGGGGGAGAGCGGGAGCGGAGCAGTCAGCTGGGGGCCCCGGAGACGGCGTCGCGCGCGGAGAGGGCGTCGAGCACCTCCGCGGCGAGTTCCGCGGCCGGCCGGCCCTGGGACCTGGCCCGCCCACGCAGCTCCTCGAACGCCTCCCGGGGGCTGCTGCCGTGCCGCTCCGCCAGGACGCCGATGGCCCGTTCGATCGAGACCCGGGCGGCCAATGCGTGCTCCAGCTGGGAGACGGTGCGCCGCAGCGCGGTGATCTCCTCGTCCCGAGGGTCGGCACACCCGCTGGCGGTAGGGGCCGGTGGACCGGCCGTCCGGGCCGCCCGCCGCGCCTGTCGGTCCGGCTCCGGCGTGGTGCCGAGTTCGCCGGCCACGAGGTCGGCCAGGGTCATCGCCTCGACCAGCGCCAGCCCGTCGACCATCTCGCCCCAGCCCCCGCCGGAGTCGCCGACCGGCCCCTCCGGCGCGCCCCCGAGGGGGTGCAGGGGGCTGAGCACCGACCAGCCGCGCCTCGTGCGGACCACGACGGCCGCGGGCCCTCCGGACGGGCTCAGCAGGACGTCGGTCGGCAGCGCGACCGCCACCGGCCGGCTTCCGGCCAGCGACGGCCCGGTCATCGGCTCCATCTCGGCCTCTCTCGGTGCCGGGGCTCGGTCGGCGGGAGACGATCCGCAGCTCCCGGGTGGACGATCATCGCCCCCGGAGGCCACGGACCAGCGATCACGCGCCGGGCAGCTGCGCGAGCTGGGCCTTCACCTGGTCGATGCTGGGGTTGGTGAGCGCCGAGCCGTCGGCGAAGACCAGGGTCGGGACGGTGCGGTTGCCCCCGTTGGCCTGCATGACGATGTCGGCAGCGCCCTCCTCGACCTCGATGTTGACCTCGGCGTAGTCGATCCCGTCGCGGTCCATCAGCTTCTTCAGGCGCATGCAGTAGCCACACCAGTTGGTGGTGTACATCGTGACCGCGGCCGTCGGAGTGCTCATCGGGTGGATCCTCCCTCGTGTGTCCCCCGGGAGGCCACCCGGGGAGGGTGGCCCTGGGCCCGGGGCCTGCCGCTGGCGGAACGCGCCGGGCCTGGGGATCCTTCCCCCGGCCGTCGGAGGCTGCTGGGAGGATCGGGTCGTGGCGATGCAGCGGGTCGAGGACGAGCGGGGCACCGCCGAGGGGCCGACCGGGCCGGAGGCCGTGCTCGCGGGCCTGGACGAGCAGCAGCGGGCAGCGGCCGAGGCGGTGCGCGGGCCGGTGTGCATCCTCGCCGGCGCCGGGACGGGCAAGACGCGCACCATCACCCACCGGATCGCCTACGGCGTGCACCTGGGTGAGTACGTCCCGGAGCAGGTGCTGGCGGTCACCTTCACCGCCCGGGCGGCCGGCGAGCTGCGCGGCCGGCTGTCGGCCCTGGGCGTGGGCGGCGTCCAGGCCCGCACCTTCCACGCCGCGGCGATGCGCCAGCTGCGGTACTTCGCGCCGCGCGTGCTCGGCGGGCCCATGCCCGAGCTGATCGAGAACAAGCTGCGCGTCGTCGCCGGTGCGGCGACCCGGGCCCGGTTGACCACCGACCGCACCAGCCTGCGTGACCTGGCCGGTGAGATCGAGTGGGCGAAGACGACGCTGGCCACCCCGGAGGACTACCCGGCCCGGGCCGCGGCCGCCGCACGCGACCTGCCCTTCGACGCCGCCGCCGTCGCCGAGGTGTACCGCGGGTACGAGTCGGCCAAGCAGCGCGACGGCGCCCTGGACTTCGAGGACCTGCTGCTGGTCACCGCCTACGCGATCGAGGAGCACCGCGACGTCGCCCGCGAGGTCCGCGCCCAGTACCGGCACTTCGTCGTCGACGAGTACCAGGACGTCAACCCGCTGCAGCAGCGGCTGCTGGACGCCTGGCTCGGCGGTCGCGCCGAGGTCTGCGTGGTCGGCGACCCCAACCAGACGATCTACTCCTTCACCGGCGCCGACCCGGAGTACCTGCTGGGCTTCGCCGACCGCTACGGCGACGCCGAGGTGGTCAAGCTCGAGCGCGACTACCGGTCCACGCCGCAGGTCGTCGGGCTGGCGAACAAGCTGATCGGCCAGGCACCGCCCCGCAAGGGCCTGCCCGGGCTGCGGCTGCTGGGCCAACGGGCCGAGGGGCCGGCCCCCGCGTTCGTCGAGCACCCTGACGAGCCGGCCGAGGCCGCCGCGGTGGCCCGCGCCTGCCGGGAGCTGGTCGACGGTGGGCTGCCGGCCAGCGAGATCGCCGTGCTGTTCCGGATCAACGCCCAGTCGCAGGTGTACGAGTCCGCACTGGCCGACCTCGGCGTCCCCTACGTGCTCAAGGGCGGGGAGCGGTTCTTCGAGCGGCCGGAGATCCGCGAGGCGGTGCTGCTGCTGCGCGGGGCGGCGGCCGGCGGGAACGACCCCGGGGCGCTGGTGCCCGCCGTCCGGGACGTGCTGGCCTCCACCGGCTGGGTGGAGCACCGGCCACCGCCCGGCGGCACCGCGCGCGACCGGTGGCAGTCCCTGGCCGCGCTGGTCGACCTCGCCGTCGACCTGGTGGCCGAGCAGCCCACGCTGGACCTGGCCGGTTTCGTGGCGCACCTGGCCGAGCGGGCCAGCGCCCAGCACGCCCCCACGGTCCAGGGGGTGACGCTGGCCTCGATGCACGCGGCCAAGGGCCTGGAGTGGGACGCCGTGTTCGTCGTCGGGCTGGTCGACGGCGTGCTCCCGATCGCCCAGTCGCAGTCCCGCCCCGAGGCGGTGGAGGAGGAGCGCCGGTTGCTCTACGTCGCGGTCACCCGGGCCCGCGAGCAGCTCACGCTGTCCTGGTCGCTGGCCCGCAACCCCGGGGGCCGCCGCTCCCGGCCACGCAGCCGGTTCCTCGACGGACTGGCGCCGGACGCGGCTGCCGCGCCCCGCCGTCCGGCCAAGCGGCCGAAGGTCGTCCTGGAGGGCGAGGCGGGGGAGTTGTTCGAGAGGCTGCGGGCCTGGCGCAGCACCGCAGCCGAGGCCGCGTCGGTGCCGGCGTACGTCGTCTTCACCGACGCCACGCTCCAGGCGATCGCCGAGACCCGTCCCACCACGGCGCGCGAGCTGTCGGCGCTGCCCGGTGTGGGGGCCCGCAAGCTCGACCTCTACGGCGCCGAGGTGATCGCCACCGTCGAGGGGGGACACGGCTCCGACCAGGGCGAACACACCTCCTGAGGAATCTCGGTTAATCCGGTTGACCCGTCTCCGGGAGCTCCCCTAGCCTTCGTTCCACCGCCTGGGAGTGATCCAGGACGCACCACCGCACCAGTACCACCGCACCACCCCGCAGCAGACCGCAGCGAGACCGGCCGACAGGCCGGGCTCCGACCCTCGGAAGGAGGGGCCCCGTGATCACCAGCGACTTCACCAACGCCGGCGTGCGCACCGAGACCTCGCCGGCCGTCGGCCTGCGCTGCTCCGTCCCGGCCGAGTGGGTCGTCGCGATGGCGCCCGCCGCCGCTCCGCAGCACGGCACCGGTCTGTCCTTCGCCGGCTCGGTGGCTGCTGTCCGTCTCCGCGGCCTGACCGCCGCCGCCGGCACGACCGGCCTGTCCACGACCGGTGCGCGCCTCGACACCGATGCCCTGCCGTCCGTCCTGACCACCGCCCTGAAGGGGCACGCCGTCATCGGCGCCCCTGCTCGGCTCACCAGCAGCACCCCGGGTGACCTGCCCCCGGAAGACCCACTGGGCTAGCACAGCCCAGCAGGTCCTCCTCGAGGCCGCGGAACCCGGACACCGGGTACCGCGGCCTTCGTCTTGCTCCAGCGTCTCGACGAGCCTCCGCGGAACCCCGACCACACCGGTCGGCGGGGCCCCGCCGACCGGCCGCACAGACGAAGGAAGAGGAGGCGCGGCCGTGCAGACCACGATCGACCCCGCGACGTCCCATCGCCGATCCGGGCTCGACCGCACGCACGTGTCCACCCAGGCGCCGGCCCGGGAGGTGGCCCGTCGGGGGCTGCCCTGCCGGGTGCAGGACGCCGACCTGTGGTTCGCCGAGAGCCCGGCTGAGCTCGAGCAGGCCAAGGCGCACTGCGCGACGTGCCCGGTGCGGTCGGCCTGCCTGGCCGGGGCGCTCGACCGGGCCGAGCCCTGGGGCGTCTGGGGCGGGGAGATCTTCGACCACGGGGTCGTCATCGCCCGGAAGCGGCCCCGGGGCCGCCCGCCCAAGGTCCGGACCGAGGCCGCGGCATGAGGCCGCGGCACCGGAGCAGCGGGCTCCCACCGGTCCGGCGTCCCCACCCGGGGCGACCGGCCACCCGATGTACCTCCACCCGGCGACCGCGCAGCGGTGCCGACACACCCTGAGGGACCACGATGCACTCGTTCGACCAGGACCTGACCAGATCCCACATGACCCGGCGGATGTCCGAGGCGGAGGCGTCCGCCCGGGCCCGACGGCTGATCACCGCCCGGCGCTGGGCGCGCCGGGCGGAGCGGGCCTCCCAGCGGGCCGCCCGCGCCAACTCCGCCGTCTGGTGACGACGCGAGCACTGGCCAGCACCACTGGGCGGCAGCAGCCGCCGTCCGTTCCGACCGCGGGGCCGCAGCCTCCCGGTCGGAACGGACCCGACCGCTCCGGCTGAGCCGGGACGGCCCCCGACCGCGGTGCCGTCGGTGAGGACGACGGGTCAGCCGGCGAAGCCGGGCAGCCACTCCTCGCAGACGCCGCGATAGGGCGCCTCCGCGTCGAGCTGGCACAGCACGCCGATCGACCCCATCGTCACCCGGTGGATCAGCAGGTAGGCCGGCGGCAGGTTGAGCTGGCGGCCCAGCCGGCTGGCGTCGCTGCGCGGGTCACCGATCCGGTTCGCCTGCTCCTGCATCCACGCCCGGTTGAACTGGAACGACGGGGCCGACACCGGAGCGAGGAAGGGCAGGAGGAAGTCCAGCACTCCCTGGGCGTCGACCTCGATGGACTCGCGGACGAAGCCCTCGGCACGGAGGTCGGCCAGCACGTCCTCGGCGCGGCCCTCCAGCGCCCAGCGGACCAGCCGGCCGATGGGCTCGGGGTGGCCGCCGGGCAGCCGGGCCGTGGCCCCGAAGTCGATGACCCCGAGCCGCCCGTCGGGCACCAGGCGGTAGTTGCCCGGGTGCGGGTCGGCGTGCAGCAGCCCGGCTCGTTGCGGCCCGGAGAAGTGCAGCACCGACATCAGCAGCCCGGCCCGGTTGCGCTGCTCCCGGGTGCCGTCGGCGATGACCCGGGACAGCGGGATGCCCTCGAGCCACTCGGAGACGATGACCTTCGGGGCGCTCGCCACCACCCGGGGGACGACGATCTGGTCGTCGTCGGCGTAGGCGGCGGCGAACGCCCGCTGGGCATCGGCCTCCAGCCCGTAGTCCAGCTCCTCCTCCGCGCGCAGCTTGAGCTCGGCGATGAGCGGCTTGACCTCCATGCCGGGGAAGAGCACCGCGAACATCCGGGCGAAGCGGGCGAGCTGGTTGAGGTCGGCCATCAGCGCGGTGCCGGCACCGGGGTACTGGATCTTGACCGCGACGTCCCGGCCGTCCCGCCACGTGGCCCGGTGCACCTGACCGATGCTGGCCGCCGCGGCCGGGGTGTCGTCGAAGTCGCGGAACCGCTCGCGCCAGCTCCCGCCCAGCTGCTGGGCGAGCACCGCGTGCACGGTGCGCACCGGCATCGGCGGAGCCGCCTCCTGCAACTTGACCAGCGCCTCGCGGTAGGGCCCGGCCATCTCCTCGGGCACCGCGGCCTCGAAGATCGACAGCTGCTGGCCCAGCTTCATGGCGCCGCCCTTGAGCTGGCCCAGCACGGCGAACAGCTGCTCGGCCGTCTGCTGCTGCAGCTCCGCGCTGACCTCCTCGGACGAGACCCCGGAGAGCCGCTTGCCGATGCCCAGGGTGGCGCGCCCGGCGGCGCCGAGCGGCAGGGAGGCGAGCCGTGCCGTTCGGGACACCGCCCCCCGCGGGATGTCCCGTCCGGTGTCACTCACCACACCAGTGTCCCCTCTACGGCGTCGGCGCGCCCCGACCGGCCCCGCGACAGGCGCATCCCGGGTGCGGCGGCCAGCGGCGCAGCCGGGGGAGCAGGTCGGGCGGGTGCAGCTCGAGAGCCGCGCCCACGGTCACCGGGTCGTCGTCGCCGTCGAGGTGGGCGAGCACCTGGACGGCCGCGGTGACCGCGGTGAGCAGGCAGGTGACCGTGGCGCCGCTGGGGGCCGGCTCGACCGCGGCGAGCTGGGCGGCCAGCCGGGGCCACGCCGGGTCGTCGTCCCGCCGCCAGGCGTCGGCGCAGCGCAGGCACCCGCCGCCGGGGCTGCCCGGCAGCACGAGCGGGCCCACGACGCCGGTCTCCTCGCGCACCGTGGCGACCAGGTGCGGCGTGCCCGCCTGGTGCAGGGCCGCGGACAGCGGATCGGCAGCCGCCCACGGTCGGCACAGCACCACCAGGTCCGGTGCGCGGTCCGGTGGGAGCGGCCGGAGGTCGGTCAGCGGACTGGCCCGCCGGACGGCGTCGGCCGCAGCCAGCGCCCGGGGGCGCCCCTCGTCGGCCGCCGTCACCCCACCGACGACGGCGTCCTCGGCGCGGGTCGCGCCCCGGTCCCGGACGTGCACCCACCCCACCCCGCTCGCGGCCAGCACCGCGGCGAGCGGCGCGCCCACCCGGGTGGCGCCGTCGACGACGACCGCGCTCTGCCGGCGGACGCGCCACCGCCCGCCCGTGCCGGCCCGCGGGACCGCTGTGGGCAGCTCCAGCCCGGCCCGGGCGACCGCTGCCGGGCCCGGGTCGGTGGCCAGCAGGTCGGCGGCGGCCAGGTCGTGCAGCAGGCCGGTGCCGCGCAGCCCGGCCAGCAGGTCGTCCACCACGTCACCGGGCACGCCCTCGGCCACCGACTCGGCGCGCACCGTGCGCTCGCTGCGGCGTCCGTCCAGCCGGCGCAGCAGGGCGGCGACCTCGTTGCCGGCCGGGTGGACCCGCAGCCCGTCACGCCCGTCGACGCCGCCGATCTGCAGCAGCTCCGGGTCCAGCCGGAGCAGCGGCGTGGCGGCGGGCAGCAGCGGGTGCGGGCTCTCGGTCATCGGAGGGAGGGTGCCAGCGCGGCGGTCCGGCCCGCAGCCGTCGTCCACAGGCCTGCGAGCAGGGCCGTCGGCCTTCTCCCACAACCTGTGGACGGCGGTGTGGACACAGTGTTGACCGGCTGGCGTGTCGCTGTGCACGACCGGGGGAGTGGGCGGGGACGACGCCGGGCAGAGGTCGCCGCCCACTCCGCTCACCTGCAGGAACGCCCTGGCCGGCCTGTGGAGCGACCACCCGCCGTCCATCGATCGGGGGACAGCCGCTCCACCGGTGTCCACTGTCCGTGTGCACCTGTCCACGACCGGGTGTCCTCACCCTCAGCGTCCGCCGCGCGGCCCGATACGGTGCGTGCGTGGAGAAGCGACCCGACCGCCGCGCGCCGGCTGCGTCGACGGCGGTCCCCGCTGTCCGCACGGCTCCCCGTCCGGTGCCGGAGGTGGAGGTCCGCCGCAGCGCCCGTCGCCGCCGGACCGTCACGGCCTACCGGGAGAACGGGCGCACCGTGGTGCTCATCCCGGCGGCCTTCAGCGCTGCCGAGGAGCGGCGGTGGGTGGACCAGATGGTCGCCAAGCTGCAGACCCGCGAGGAGCGGCGTCGCCGCACCCTCGCCTCCGACGACGAGCTGATGGACCGGGCGCTGGAGCTGTCCCGGGCGCACCTGGGCGGGCGGGCGGTGCCGGCCAGCGTCCGCTGGGTGGACAACCAGAACCGCCGCTGGGGGTCGTGCACCCCGGCCGACCGGACCATCCGGCTGTCGAGCCGGCTGCGGGGCATGCCGCAGTTCGTCGTCGACTACGTCCTTGTTCACGAGCTGGCGCACCTGCTGGAGGCGAACCACGACGAGCGCTTCTGGGCGCTGGTGCACGCCTACCCGCGGGCCGAGCGGGCGCTGGGCTTCCTCGAGGGCTTCGAACACGGCTCCACGGGCGGCCAGGGCACCGACGGCGACGAGCTGGAGCCCGGCGCCGTCGACTGAGGAAGGACCCCGTCCTCCTCACCCCTCGCAAGCTCGAGGCGAGCCTCGGGACGGGGCCGTTCCAGTGCGTCACCACGCTCGCGGCGGGACCTGGCAGCGGGGCTGGTGCCAGCACGGCACCAGCCCCGTTGCCGACGGAGGTCAGGCGCGGGGCCCTGCTCCGCCGTCCTCGTCGTCCGTGGTGCTCTCACCCTGCTCCGGCGGCGTGCCGTCGGACTGCTCGTCCATGCCGCCGGTCAGCTCGGCGAACGGGTCGCCCGCTCCCTGGCGGGAGACGAAGTCCAACGGCTCGTCCAGGTCGTCCGACGTGGGCAGCAGGTCCGGGTGCGACCACAGCCGGTCGCGCTCGGCCGGGCCGTGCTGCTGCGCCATCGCACCCCAGACCGTGCTGGCGTCCCGCAGTCGCCGCGGGCGCAGCTCGAGCCCGACGAGGGTGGCGAAGGTCTGCTCGGCCGGCCCGCCCGAGGCCCGGCGCCGGCGCATCGTCTCGGCCAGCGCCGAGTGGCCGGGCAGCCGCTCGGCGGCGGCCGCGGAGACGATGCTGTCCACCCAGCCCTCCACCAGGGCCAGGAGCGTCTCCAGCCGGCGCAGCGCCATCTGCTGCTCCGGGGTCTCCTCCGGCTCGAGCAGCCCGCTGCCCAGCAGCTTCTGGATGCTCTCCGGGTCGCTGGGGTCCAGCCCGCCCTCCATGCCGCTCATCGCGTCGTTGAGGCCGCGCTCGATGGCCTCCCGGTCGACGTGGATGCCGCGGGCGTAGGCGTGGACGGCGTCGGTCAGCTGCTGGCGCAGCCACGGCACGTGGGCGTACAGCCGCTGGTGGGCGGCCTCGCGCAGCGCCAGGAAGAGCCGGACCTCGTCCTCGGGACGGTCCAGACCCTCACCGAAGGCAGCGACGTTCTGCGGCACCAGGACGCCGGCGCCCTGCGGCCCCAGCGGCAGGCCGACGTCGGTGCTGGTGGTGACCTCGTCGGCGAGCCGGGCCAGCGCCTGGCCGACCTGGGCGCCGAACATGACGCCGCCCATCTGGCCCATGATCCCGGCGAGCGGGCCGGCGATGGACGCGGCCTCGGCCGGCAGTGCGCTGGTCATGGCCGCCACCACGCGCTCGGCCAGCGGGTCGATCAGCGCGGTCCAGGCCGGCAGCGTCTGCTCGACCCACTCCACCCGGGACCAGGCCAGGCCCCGGTCGACCCCGGAGGGGAGGTCGGTGACCTGGTCCAGCCAGAGGTCGGCCAGCCGCAACGACTCGGTCACGGCCGCCTGCTCACCGGCGGAGGTGGGCTGGTGGCCGGGGGCCAGCTGGCTGATCGCGCCCTGTCGGGCGAGGTCCCAGTTCACCGGGCCGCCCGACCAGTTCATCAGCTTCTGGAGCTCGGCGAACAGGGGCATCTTGCCGAGCAGTTCGGCGGGGTTGCCGCCGCCTGCCCCGGCAGCGCCGAAGAGCGCACCGAGGCCGAAGGGGTCGTTGCCCGCCGGCCCGTCGCCGCCCTGCCCGCCGGGCTCGCCCCGGCGCTCGGGGTCGCGGTCAGGGGGCCCGAAGCCGAAGGGGAGATCGCTCATGTCCCCACCGTAACCGCGCTGGACGCCGGTCGACCGCCGTCCGGACCTGGCACCGGTCCTCCCGCCCCGACCGGCGGCTGACCTGCGTCGGACCGGCGACCTGCGCTGGTCACCTACGCTCGCCGTTCGACGGGCCCGCCCGCCGGGCCGCGGGCCCGACGACGGTGGCGGGGCCCGCCGACGGCGGTGGACCGCCAGCGAGGAGGAGTCGTGGTCGAGGGCGCAGGCGTGGACCCGGCGACGCCGCGGACGGAGCCGGCCGCCGCCGGTGCGGGGCACCGGTGACCCGGCGGACCACCGTCCTGGTCGCCGGGACGCTGCTGCTGCTGGTGTTCGGCGTGCTCGGGACGCTGCTCCCGGTGCCCTTCGTGGCCCAGGTGCCGGGTCCGACCTACAACACCCTGGGCGACATCGACGGCACACCCATCATCAGCGTGGAGGGCCGTGAGCCCAACGACGTCTCGGGCAACCTGAACCTGACCACCGTCGGCATCCCGCAGGAGGAGCTGACGCTGGTGGGCGCGGTGCAGGGGTGGTTCGACAGCGAGGTCGTGGTCGTGCCGAGGGAGCAGGTCTACCCCTCGGGCCGATCGGTGCAGGAGACCCAGGCGGAGAACCGGCAGGCCTTCCTCACCTCCGAGCAGGCCGCCCGGGGTGCCGCGCTGGCCGAGCTGGGGTACCCGGAGGCGGTCGTCGTGCAGGAGCTGGTCGAGGAGTCGGCGTCGGAGGGGCGGCTGGAGGCCGGGGACGCGATCGACGCGGTGGACGGCACGCCCACCCCGGACCTGGACGCCCTCTCCGCCGTGCTGGCGGCCACCCCACCCGGCTCGGAGGTGGTCGTCGACCACCGGCGGCGGGGTGAGCCCGGGTCGACGACGGTGACCACGTCCGCCGCAGCCGAGGGCGAGGGGTCGGCGCTCGGCGTGCTGGTGCTGCAGACCCCGTACGCGCCGTTCGACGTCGGGATCGAGGTCGCCGACGTCGGTGGCCCGTCCGCCGGCCTGATGCTCGCCCTGGGGATCATCGACCTCGTGGGCGACACCGACCTCACCGAGGGGGCGGTCGTCGCCGGTACCGGGACGATCGACACCGAGGGCGTGGTGGGGCCGATCGGCGGCATCCCGCTCAAGCTCGTGTCGGCCCGGGAGATCGGGGCCGAGCTCTTCCTGGTGCCCGCCGAGAACTGTGCCGAGGCGGTGCAGAACGCCCAGGAGGGGCTGCCGACGGCCCGGGTGGCGACGCTGGACGACGCGCTCACCGCCCTGGCGGACCTGCGTGCCGGGCGGACCCCCACGCCGTGCTGACCGCGCCCCTGCAGCCCTCACCGTCCCGCCCGGAACGGACTGTCAGCCGGCCGTGACCTGCTCGTGACCCGCTGGGAACCCGGCGCCGCCGACAACAGTTGAGGGAGCGGACCCCAGCGGTCCCGCCTCCCGCCCCTGGCGGTTCCCGGGTCCCCTGTGATCGTGTTCCCCGGCCGGGCCCCTGAGCCCGCGCCATCTCGAAGCAGCAAGAAGACAGGAGACCGACCGTGGCCATGCGGCCCCCCGTGCCGGTGCCGACGCTGTCCCGGCGCGCCAAGCTGGTCATCGGCGTCGTCGCCGTGCTGCTGGTGCTCTTCACCGTGATCGGCACGCTCACCAACGTCTACGTCGACTACCTCTGGTTCGACGAGACCGGCTTCACCGAGGTGTTCTGGACCGAGATCCAGACCCGTGCGCTGTTGTTCGCCGTGGCCGCGGTGGCCACCGGGGGGCTGGTCGCCCTCGCGGTGTACCTGGCCTACCGGTTCCGCCCGACGTTCCGGCCGATGTCGCTGGAGCAGCAGAACCTCGAGCGCTACCGCCAGTCGGTGGAGCCGCGGCGCAAGCTGGTGCTCGCCGGCATCGGCGTCGTCCTGGGCCTGTTCGCCGGCATCACCGCCCAGGGCAGCTGGCAGACCTGGCTGACCTACCGCAACTCCACCGACTTCGGGACGGTCGACCCGCAGTTCGGGCTGGACATCTCGTTCTTCGTCTTCGACTACCCGTTCTACCGGCTGCTGCTGGGCTTCGGCTTCGCCATCGTCCTGCTGTCGCTGATCGGGTCGGTGCTGACCCACTACGTCTTCGGCGGTCTGCGGCTGCAGACCCCGGGCCAGAAGCTCACCGGCGCGGCGCGCGTGCAGCTGTCGGTCCTGGTCGGGGCGTTCGTGGCGCTCAAGGCGATCGCCTACTGGCTGGACCGCTACGAGCTGGTCTACTCCAACCGCGGTGACGTCTACACCGGTGCCTCCTACACCGACCTGAACGCCCTGCTGCCGGCGAAGAACATCCTGGTCGTCGTGGCGGCGATCTGCGCCATCGCGTTCTTCGCCAACATCCTGGTGCGCAACACGCTGCTGCCGGCCGCGGCGCTGGTGCTGCTGCTGGCCTCCAGCCTGGTGATCGGCGTGGCCTACCCGGCGATCGTGCAGCAGTTCGTCGTCAACCCGAGCGCCAACCAGCGCGAGGCGCCCTACATCGAGCGGGCCATCGAGGCCACGCGCGACGCCTACGGCCTGGCCGACGTCGAGTACGTCGACTACGCGCAGGACACCGCCGGCGATCCCAATGTCGGTGCCGTCCTGTCCGAGCTGCGCAACGACGACCAGACCATCCCGAACGCCCGCCTGCTGGACCCGAACGTGCTCAGCGACACGTTCACCGCGCGCCAGCAGATCCGCAACGTGTACGGGTTCCCGGAGAAGCTCGACATCGACCGGTACACCATCGACGACCAGACCCAGGACTACGTGGTCGCCGTCCGCGAGCTGAACAGCGACGGCCTGAGCGAGAACCAGGACAGCTGGATCAACCGGCACACCGTCTACACCCACGGCAACGGCTTCGTGGCCGCGCCGGCCAACCAGGTGACCGCGGGCCGGGAGGGCGGCGAGCCCAACTTCACCACCGGCAACCTGCCCACGACCGGCAACATCCCGGTGGACCAGAGCCGCGTCTACTACGGCGAGCTGATGAACGACTACTCGGTGGTCGGTGCACCCGAGGGAGCCGAGCCGCGGGAGTTCGACCAGCCGGAGGGCGGCTCGGACGAGGGGCAGATCAACAACACCTACGACGGTGCCGGCGGGATCGCGGCCGGCAGCTTCTTCCGGCAGCTGACCTTCGCCATCTTCTACCGCGAGCGGAACTTCCTGCTCTCCGAGGCGGTCAACGAGGAGTCCAAGGTCCTGCACATCCGCAACCCGCGGGACCGGGTGCAGAAGGCCGCACCGTTCCTCGAGGTCGACGGCGACCCCTACCCGGCGGTGATCGACGGGCGGATCGTCTGGATCCTCGACGGCTACACCACCTCGGACTCCTACCCCTACGCCGAGCAGATGGAGCTGGGCGAGGCCGCGACCGACGCGCTCACGGGCACCGGCACGACCGCGCTGCCCAACGAGACGTTCAACTACATCCGCAACTCCGTGAAGGCCACGGTCGACGCCTACGACGGCTCGGTGACGCTGTACGAGTGGGAGTCCGACCCGGTCCTGCAGACCTACATGCAGGCGTTCCCGGGCGTCGTCGAGTCGCGGGACTCGATGAGTGCCGAGCTGGAGAGCCACATGCGGTACCCGGAGGACCTGTTCAAGGTCCAGCGGGAGATCCTCACCCGCTACCACGTCGACGACCCGGTCGACTTCTACAACCAGAACGACCGCTGGCAGATCCCGGACGACCCGACCCAGGACACCACGCAGGACCAGCCGCCGTACTACATCCTGGCCCAGCGGCCGGGTGACGAGGAGGCCAGCTTCCAGCTGACCAGCCCGATGAACGCCTTCGAACGGCAGAACCTGTCGGCGTTCATCTCCGCCTCGAGCGCGCCGGAGACCTACGGGGAGATCCAGGTACTGCAGCTGCCCGGGAACACGCCGTTCCGTGGACCGGGCCAGGTGCAGAACGCCTTCGAGACCAACAACCTGATCCGGCCCGACCTGACCCTGTTCAACAGCGACAGCTCGACGGCGGTGTTCGGCAACCTGCTCACCCTGCCCATCGGGGACGAGGGGCTGCTCTACGTCGAACCGCTGTACGTCCGGTCGTCGGGTGAGGGCGGCTTCCCGCTGTTGCAGAAGGTGCTGGTCAACTTCGGGGACCGGATCGGTTACGCCAACACCCTCTCCGAGGCCCTGGACCAGGTCTTCGGCGCCGGAGCGGGGGAGTCGGCCACCGACAGCGACGACGTCGCCGACACCGTCGACGAGGACGCCACCCCGGACGTCGTGCCGGAGCCGGCACCGGATCCTGAGGTGCCGGTGGGTGGGGGCGACGCGAACGGCACCCCGGAGATGGCTGACGCGGTCTCGGACATCAACGCCGCGCTGGAGGCACTCCGCACTGCCCAGCAGGGCGGTGACTTCGCCGGCCAGGGTGCGGCCCTGGAGGACCTGCAGGTCGCGGTGGAGACGTACCAGGCGGCGCAGGCGGCGGCCGAGGCGTCCCCGGGCGGCTGAGCTGGGGGCGGGGAGGGGGCCTGAGTGCCCCCTCCCCGCACAGCTGGTAGGGTTGTCCTCAGCGACGCGGGGTGGAGCAGCTCGGTAGCTCGCTGGGCTCATAACCCAGAGGTCGCAGGTTCAAATCCTGCCCCCGCTACCACGACAGAACGGCCCCCACAGTCACTGTGGGGGCCGTTCTCGTTCGCGCCGGGTCGTCCTTCCGTGCCGGTGTCCCTGGCCGGGAAGATGGCCGGGGGGACGGCCGTTAGCATGGGGACAGCACCTGCTTCAGGGACCTGTCGCTCGTCCGGCGACGACTTCTCCTGTGCGGTGGGTGCCCCGGCCATCGAGTGGTGGCTGCAGGTCCCACCGTGGGTGGGCTGTCCGGCCCCGATCGCGTCGATCTGCTGCAGATCCGTGGGGCCGGGTCGTGGATCGGAGCGACCGTCCTGGTCGTCTCCTCGCGACAGCCGTCACCCCGATCGCGGACCTGTGTGCGGCACCCGCCGCGGCCACCGGGCCGGGCGTTCCAGAGGAGGATTCTTGGCTCGACGAGGCCAGGCCCAGGCGGGCACCCGCCGTGGCGCCCCGCGCACCCAGCGACGTGCCCGGGACCGTGACGAGGGCGACCTCATCGCGGTGCTCGCCCGCACCGTCCGGGAGGTCGAGGCGGCCGCCCAGCGCGGCCGGGTGACCCCGGCCGTGCGCGCGAAGTTCCAGGTCGTGGCGCTGCTGGTCCGCGAGGAGCACGCCCGGGTCCGCGCGGAGGGGGCCGGCAACGACAGCCGCCGGGCCGAGCAGCTGAAGCGGCTGGACGGGATCGGGACGATCCTGGCGAAGACCGCCGTGCGGGACTCCGGCCTGCTGGCGCTCCTGGCCGAGGACGCCGTCGTGTCGGAAGCGGCCAGGTCGCTCAAGCGGCAGGTGCTGGAGTCCGTCGGGGTCGAGCCGACCCCCGACGAGGCGCCGCAACCGGAGCCCGCTGCCGCCCCCGTCGCCCCCGAACGTCAGGTGGTGCCCCAGTCGGTCGTCTCGCGGCAGATGGCCAACCCGTTCCTGGCTCCGGACTTCTCGGCCGTCCGGCCGGCCGCCCCCCGTCCGCGCCGCCTGGCCGGGTGGGAGCTGCTCGGCCCGTTGCTGAACTCGTTCGAGCGCGCCTCCGGGGGAGCCCCCGCGTGCCTGGACCTGCCCTTCCCGACCAGCCGGTTCACCCCGGCCGGCCTGGACCTGATGCCGCACCAGGGCCAGCTGGTCGCCGCGGCCGCCGCCGGTCACCGGACGTTCCTGCTCGCCGACGAACCCGGCCTGGGCAAGACGGCGCAGGCGCTGCTCGCCGCTGAGGCCGCGGACGCCTACCCGCTGCTCGTCGTCGTCCCGAACGTGGTGAAGACCAACTGGGCGCGGGAGGCCGGGCTCTGGGTGCCGCACCGCTCGGCCACCGTGATCCACGGCAACGGGGACACGATCGACGGCTTCGCCGACATCGTCGTCGTCAACTACGAGGTCCTGGACCGCCACGTGGGCTGGCTCGGCGACTTCGGCTTCGGCGGCATGGTCGTCGACGAGGCGCACTTCATCAAGAACAAGACCTCCCAGCGCTCCCAGCACGTGCTGGAGCTCTCCGAGCGGATCCGGACCCGCAACCCCCGGCCGCTGCTGATGGCCCTCACCGGCACGCCGCTGATCAACGACATCGAGGACTTCCGGGCCATCTGGCAGTTCCTCGGCTGGATCGACGACGCCAAGCCGCTCGCCGAGCTGATGGACGCGCTGGAGGAGACCGGGCTGACGCCCGCCGACGCCGGGTTCTACAGCTCCGCCCGCAGCTGCGTCATCGACATGGGCATCGTCCGGCGCCGCAAGGTCGACGTCGCTGCCGACATCCCTGCGCGCCGGGTCGCCGACCTGCCGGTCGAGCTGGACGGGCCGGCCGGGCGGTCGATCCGCGCCGCCGAGCGTGACCTCTCCCGTCGGCTGGTGAAGCGGTACGAGTCGGCGATCGCGGCCCGGGAGTCCGCGACCGTCGTCGAGGGCATCGACGCGGGCCTGGTGCGTCAGGTGGCCCGCTGGGAGCTGAAGGACGCCACCACGGCCAAGGCCGGGGAGAACGTCTTCAGCATGATGCGGCGGATCGGTGAGGCGAAGGCGGGCCTCGCGGCCGACTACGCGGCCCAGCTCGCCCGCAGCGCCGGCAAGGTCGTCTTCTTCGCCAAGCACATCGACGTCATGGACACCGCCGAGGAGGTCTTCACCAAGCAGGGTGTGCGCTTCTCCTCGATCCGCGGCGACCAGACTCCAGGAGCGCGGCAGCGGAACATCGACGCGTTCGTCAACGACCCGGACGTCGCCGTCGCGGTCTGCTCGCTGACCTCGGCCGGCGTCGGGCTCAACCTGCAGGTCGCCTCCAACCTGGTCCTCGCCGAGCTCTCCTGGACCGACGCCGAGCAGACCCAGGCCATCGACCGCGCCCACCGGATCGGCCAGACCGAGCCGGTCACCGCCTGGCGGATCATCGCCGCCCAGACGATCGACGCCCGGATCGCCGAGCTGATCGACAGCAAGGCCGGTCTCGCCGCCCGCGCGCTGGACGGGTCCGACGAGGAGGTCGGGTCGTCGACCGACGTCCAGCTCGAGGCGCTCGTCGCCCTGCTGACCGATGCCCTGGAGGCGGCGGCGCCCCCGGTGCCCGCCGCCGAGATCGCCCTCTGACCCCCCGGTGCAGGTGGTCTGAGGGGTGCGGTAGTGTTCTCCCTGCGACGCGGGGTGGAGCAGCTCGGTAGCTCGCTGGGCTCATAACCCAGAGGTCACAGGTTCAAATCCTGTCCCCGCTACCACTCGGAGGGCCCGGTCACCGTCACGGTGACCGGGCCTTCCGTCTGTGTACGCCCAGCCGGTTGGGCAGACTCTGCACCGTCACGGACGTACACGGCAGCGCCGTGCGACAGGAGGACCTCCAGATGGACGCGGGACCGATCTCCGACCGGGCACAGCGATGGCCGGGGCAGGTCACCGAGCGCACGCTGGCCGACGGGCGGCCGATCCTCTACTTCGACGACGAGGCGACCGCCGGTCCGGTGCACGAGACGGCCGACGACCGTCCGCTGCTCGAGGCGCCGCGGGCCGGGGAGGTCCGCTACGACGTCCTCACCGGTGAGTGGGTGACGATCGCCGGGCACCGGATGAACCGGACGTTCCTGCCCAGCGCGGCCGACTGCCCGCTCGACCCGACCCGCGACCCGGCCGGCCCGACCGAGGTGCCCGACAGCGAGTACGACGTCGCCGTCTTCGCCAACCGGTTCCCGAGCTTCGCGCCGCTGACCGCCGGCCCGGTCGAGGGGGCGCCCGCCGTCCCGTTCGGCCCGCCGGACGCCCCGGCGTACGGCCACTGCGACGTCGTGGTGTTCTCCAGCGACCACGACGCCGCCGTCGTCGACCTGCCGGCGGCCCGGATGCGCACGATCGTGGAGGCCTGGGCGCAGCGGACGGCGGCGCACTCGGCCGATCCCGGGGTCGCCGAGGTCTTCGTGTTCGAGAACAGCGGCCAGGAGATCGGGGTGACGCTGACCCATCCGCACGGGCAGGTCTACGCCTACCCCGTCGTCGCGCCGCGCACCGGCCAGCTGCTGGAGCAGGCCCGCCGGCACCGGCAGGCGACCGGCGGCAGCCTGCTGGCGGACGTGCTCGCCGCCGAGCAGGCCGAGGGCACCCGGGTGGTGCTGGCCGGTGAGCACTTCACCGCCTACGTGCCACGGGCGGCCCGCTGGCCGGTGGAGGTGCACCTCGCGCCGCGCCGCGACGTGCCCGACCTGGCCGCGCTGGACGACGCCGAGCGCGCCGAGCTGGCGGTGGTCTACCAGGAGCTGTTGCGCCGGGTGAACCGCTTCCACCCCGGCGTCGAGCGGGTGCCCTACATCTCCGGCTGGCACCAGGCGCCGACCGGGGAGGAGCGCGAGCTGGGCCGGCTGCACCTGCAGTTGTTCTCGCTGCTGCGGGCGCCCGGGAAGCTGAAGTACCTGGCCGGCTCGGAGTCCGGCATGGGCGCCTGGATCAACGACACCACGCCGGAGCGGATCGCCGAGCGGCTGCGCGAGGTGGCGTCGTGAGCGACGGGCGGTCGCAGGCCGACCTCGCGGTGGCGGAGCTGCGCGAGGCCTGGGGGAGCGGGCCGGACGGCGTCTGGACCGCGCCCGGCCGGGTCAACCTGATCGGCGAGCACGTCGACTACACCGGCGGCCGCTGCCTGCCCTTCGCGCTGACCCGGGGAACGGCCGCGGCCGTGCGCCGGCGGGACGACGACCGGGTGCGGATCAGCAGCACCGACCCGGACGCCGCGCCGTTCGAGGGGACGCTGGCCGACCTCGGCCCCGGCGCGGTCTCCGGCTGGGCCGCCTACGCCGCCGGGACGCTCTGGTCGCTGCAGCAGGCCGGGGTCGAGGTGCCCGGGCTGGACCTGGCGGTCAGCAGCGATGTCCCGCTGGGCGCCGGCCTGTCCAGCTCGGCCTCGCTGGAGGCGGCAGTGGCGCTGTCGGCGGCCGAGCTGGCCGGCCGGACCGACGACGAGCAGCTGCGGCACCTGCTGATCCAGGCCGCGATCCGGGCGGAGAACGAGGTCGTCGGCGCCGGCACCGGCGGGATGGACCAGACCGTCGCCCTGCTGGCCGAGGAGGGCTCGGCCCTGCTCATCCACACCCGGGACTCCCGCACCGAGCCGGTGCAGCTGGGGCTGGCCGAGGCCGGCCTGGAGCTGATGGTCATCGACACCCGGGTCAAGCACACGCTGGCCGACGGCCAGTACGCCCAGCGGCGCGCCGACTGCGACGAGGCCGCCCGGCTGCTCGGCCTGGAGTGGCTCAGCGACGCGACGCCGGCCGACGTGGCGCGGCTCAGCGACCCGCGACTGCAGGCGCGCACCCGGCACGTGGTCACCGAGAACCAGCGGGTCGACGCGGTCGTCGAGCTCGTC